>PMBP01000489.1 GCA_003152975.1 Phycisphaerales bacterium
CCTGCTTGGCGTGCAGGGTCAGCTTGTCCTCGGATTTTTGGGCTCCGTCGAGGTCGCCATCGGCCACCTGCCGCAGGTACAGGATGATCCAGCGAATCATGTCCCGCGTGGGGGCCGGGCCGTCGCCCTTCTTGCCGTCGTCGGGAAGATCGGTTTCGTGGAGGATATTCATCGTGAGACTATAGGTCTCGCGCATGGCGGCGGAAACCTGCGTCTCTGCGGTTTCGTCGATGGGCTGGAGGACCAGCTCGGGCTCGTTTTCGGGCCGGACCGACGGAATGAACAGCCGGTGCCCGCAGGCGGGGCAGTTGCCGTATTTGCCGCCGGCCTCGTCTGGGGCCTTGACCCGCTTTTTGCACTTTTCACAGTTAAAGCTGATGCTCATGATTTGGCTCCTCGCTTTGTCCGTGTTCGGGCGGTCGATTCGGCGACCACATCCGTTGTGATCCCGCCGCGCGGGGTAAAGCGGCTGGTGACGCGCATCCATCGCGGCCGGCACGCGGCCGTCAGGTCGTCGAGGATATCGTTGGTCAGCCGTTCATAAAAGACGCCGATGTTCCGGAAACGCTGCAGGTAAAATTTCAAACTTTTCAGCTCGATGCAGGTTTTACCGGGACTATATTCGATGGTGATCTCGCCGAAGTCCGGCTGGCCGGTCTTGGGGCAGACGCTGGTGAATTCCGGGCAGCGGATGATGATGGTATAGTCCCGCCCCGGGCGGGGGTTATCGAACAGATCGAGTTGGACATCCTTGCGCATCTCTTTACCTTTTCGCGATGACTGCTATACTGGGGGACTATCTTAAGCGGAATCGATCGGATTTGCAAGGGTTGTTCATGGGCGAGAAAGCGGTGATACTGTTGAGCGGCGGGCTGGACTCGGCGACGACTCTGGCGGCGGCGAAGGACCAGGGGTATGCGTGCTACGCCCTGTCGTTTCGCTACGGCCAGCGGCACGATATCGAGATCGCCTCGGCCCGGCGGGTGGCCGCGGCGATGGGGGCGGTCGAGCACCGGATTATCGCGATCGACCTGTCGCAGTTCGGCGGTTCGGCCCTGACAGACCCGAACCTGGCGGTGCCGCGGGACAATCCCGACCCGACGGCGGGGGGGATCCCGATCACCTATGTGCCGGCGCGGAACCTGATCTTTCTGAGCTATGCCCTGGCGTGGGCGGAGGTGATCGGGGCGTTCGATCTGTTTGTCGGGGTCAACTGCTCCGATTACAGCGGCTATCCGGATTGCCGGCCGGAGTTCATCGAGGCGTTCGAGGTTGTGGCCAATCGAGCGACGGCCGCGGCGGCCCAGGGGCGGGGACGGTTCCGGGTCCAGGCGCCGATCCTTCGGATGACCAAGGCCGAGATCATCCGGCTGGGGATGCGGCTGGGCGTGGATTATTCGCTGACGCATAGTTGCTACGACCCGACGCCGGAGGGTCTGGCCTGCGGGCGGTGCGATTCGTGCATTCTCCGCCGGAAGGGATTTGCCGAGGCGGGATTTGTCGATTCGGGTGCGAACTGTCGAAACTCGAAACCAGGATATAGAAAATGATTATCCATGAAGTCTTTTATTCGTTGCAGGGCGAAGGATTGTTCGCCGGGATGCCCAGCGTGTTTGTCCGCGTGGCGGGATGCCCGCTGCGGTGCCGGTGGTGCGACACGCCGCAGGCCTGGATGGAAGAGGCCGGGCAGGAGATGACCGCCCGTCAGGCCGGGCAGATCGCACAGGAATACCCGACCTGGCACATGGTTTTTACGGGTGGCGAGCCGATGGTTCACCCGGACTTCCCGAAATTTCTGACGGCCTTCGCCGAGCCGCAGATGCACATTACCATCGAGACCAGCGGGATCAAGTTCGTCCCGGACCTGCCGTGCGACCTGATGAGCATCAGCCCCAAGCTGGCCAACACGCGGCCGATCGACCCGGAGACGGCCGACCGCCACGAGCGGATACGCTTTAGCCGGTTGCAGCTCCAGCAGCTTCTGGACCAGTACACCTGTCAGCTCAAGTTCGTGGTCGATACGTCCGAGGATGTCGATGAGATCGCCCGGTGCATCGAGATCCTCGATAATGTCAACCCGGATATGGTCTATCTGATGCCGCAGGCGACCAACACCGAGCAACTTTTGGAAAAGTCCCGCTGGCTGGCCGAGGTCTGCAAAAAAACCGGCTTTGCCCTCTCCAGCCGCCTGCAGGCCCTGCTGTGGGGCAACCGCAAGGGAACCTGAGCGGAGATTGGCCGGCGGAAATTCGTAAAATCGCTTGCAAAGGATTCGGCTTCGGTTACAATCCTTGCCGCTCGCCCGGGTGGCGGAATTGGCAGACNNTGCAGGTTCAACTCCTGTCCCGGGCACTTTATGTTAGCCCTTGTCAAAAAGAAAGGCCCCGTGCAATCGGGGCCTTTTCTGTTGTTACATTCATTCGAGGGGGGGATCAACGATTGTTGTCGTTTTCCTTTTCGTTGCCCTCGTTCTCTTTGTCATCGTCGCCTTCGTCTTCCGTGTCGGCCTTCTTCTTGCCCTTGCTGAGCTTGTCCTTCTTGTCTTTTCCGGGCTTGTCTCGTTTGGCCTTGGGCTGATCGCCTTTGGCGCCTTGTTCCTTAGAGCCGTCAAACCGCTTGATCTCGGGACGGAACTTCAACTGATCGCGGGGCTGGTCGGGAGACGGCCGCTGCCATTGGTCCCTTTCAGGGCCGCCGGACTGGGGCTGCTGAAATCCCTGCATCATTCCCATGCCACCCATGCCGGCCAACGGGCCCATGCCGCGGCCGCGACCCTGCATCGGGCCCTGTCCATGCATTCCGGACTGGCAGCAGGGGCATTTGCACTCGCCCTGGCAGCCAGGGCAGATCTTCTGATCGGGTTGGAGTTGGGGTTGATTAGGCATCTGGCCGCGCATCCCGGGGCCGGGGCCCTGACCGTCTCTGCCACGCATACCCATCCCCATTCCACCTCTCATGCCCATGCCCTGCATACCCATTCCCATACCGCCCTGCATGCCCATACCCTGCATACCCATTCCCATGCCGTCTCTCATCCCCATACCCCCACCCATTCGAGGACCCTGGGGTTGATCCGGCTGATCGCCCTGGCCCATTTCAGCGCGCGGGCCTTGTCCCATCTGCATCCGCTGGGCGAATTTCTGCTGAAGGATGGCCCATCCACCATTGCGAAGCCATTCGCGGACCATTGGCGGAATGAACTGGGGGTCTTGGGGATTTCCCTGCGGCCGATTCATGCGGGGGCCGGGAGCGGGTTGGGGCTCGGCAGCCACCGGCTCATCGGCGGGTGGTACCGGTTGATCCAGCATGGGGCCTGCGCCGGGACCCATCCCCATCGGGCCGGGTCCCATGCCCCTACCCATTCCCATACCGCCGCCGGGACCCCTCTGGGCCCAGACCGAGGCGGACAATACGATACATACGGCTGATAGAATCGCGATCTTTTTCATGGTTCGATCTCCTACTGAAGGACTCGGTTTGTATTTGTTCACTTGTTCGGATCCATTGTCCATAGGAATTGTATTCGTTTATCCGTTCCGGTAACAGGTTTTCGGATTTTCTATGGGTTTTTCCTGGCTAAACGAAAAAACTTACCGATTATTGCGGTAATTGTCCATTCCGTTGGCGGCAGAGGTCTTTGAGGCGGCCTACGGTGTCCAAGCCCAGGCGGCGAATGGTGAAGGCGGTCTTGTTGTGGTTGAGCGGCTCGGACAGGTCGGTGAATTGCCGGCAGCGGTCGCCGTCGGGCGTGCCGGGGATCGGGGAAAATTCGGCGAGCATGATCCGGATGCCGAGGGCGTGGATGAACTCCATCGTCGCTTCGGCCTGCTGGGATTCCGAATCCGGGTGGCCGATGATCTGGTAGGCCGTGATCTGCCGCGGATGGACGCCGATCGAGCGGAGATGTTCGACGGCGTCGGCCAGTTCGCCGCTGGTGACCTTGCCGCCGGTCTGCCGGTGCCAGTCGGCCGATGCGCTTTCAAAGCCCAGGTAAAACGACTTAAAGCCGCCGGCCAACATTTGCCGGGCGATGTCGCGCGTCAGGAACCGGCAATGGAGAGCGTTGGGCGTGTGGAAGTTTACGCGCAGGCCTTCGGCTTGGGCGGAATCCAAAAACGGCAGCAGCCCTTTGTCCGGCTGGGCAAGCAGGGCGTCGTCGTAGAAGGCGATATCTTTAGCCCCGATTTCGATGGCCCGCTTGAGTTCGGCGACACAGTTTTCGATCGGTCTGACAGCGAAGGATTCGCCCATCAACGACACCGAACAATACGAGCAGCGGAACGGGCAGCCCTGCGTGATCTTGATCGCGGCCGAGTCGATCCGCGTGTATCCTTTCCACCAGGCGGGCTGGCGGGCCGAAGGGGGGCTTAGATTAAGGCAATTGAATATCTGAAATAAATTGGATCCGGAAATCACGATATCTGCGCCAAGACCCGATGCATGATCCGGACAGAGGGTCGCATACACGCCACCGAGGACGATTTTGGCGTTCGGGCAAATCCGTCGGACATCCTCGATGACTTCCTTGATGCCGAGATACCAGTAGGTCATCACCGTCTGGATGAGGACCAGATCAAAGGGCGCGTGTTCGGAAAGAAAGCGGCCGAATCGATCGTGGTCTCGGCCGAAACGGTACAGGTGGCGGGGGATATCGGCCAGTTCGGCCGGCTTGCCAATCCGCTGCTGGGGGAACGGGCCGCGATGCCAGGAATCTTTTCGCGAAGCGATGCCGGTTTCCGCTTCGGCGGCGATGGGGTCCAGATAGTCGAACAGGACCAACTCGACCAAACCCTCCAGTTGCCCGGCGGCTTCGAGCATGCCGTAGGGCTTGAGCCAGAAGTCGTAGGCCGAGAAATCATAGATTGGCGGATTGACCAGGAGGATTTTCGGTTTCATGGCGGTATCCGGCGAGGGTCAGCGGTCCTGGCCGGCGGGGGAGGTTCGACGATCCTGGATCGGGAGTTTGGCGTCGATGGCGTTGTTATCGAGTGTTACAGGCCCGACTTTGTCCTCTATCTGGACGCCAATGGTCTGCCGCCGGGCGTTTTCCGCTCGTGTGTCGCGGATCTGGTTGGTTTTGAGGAGGGTGTCATTCGTTTGGCCCCGTATTCGGATACCCGCGACGTCGTGGTCTACTCCGTTGTTCTCGATGAGGTTGTCTTCCAGACGATTCCGGTGGCCGGCCATTCCCAGAGTTTCATTGCGGAACAGGACCCCGCCGGATTGATTGGCCCGAATCTGGTTTTTCCGGATATGATTATCGGTATCCTTGTGGCCGATGGAAATGCCGTA
>PMBP01000483.1 GCA_003152975.1 Phycisphaerales bacterium
CCCGTCAGTGACGGGGCCTTTTTTATGCGCCAAGACGAAGGCGGTATGGCCTGGAAGCGGCCCCAGCCCCTGCCTTGACGATCACATATTCTTGATTAAGTCGTGGAAGGTCCGAAACTCGTAGGGTATAATCAATGCCCTAAAGGGACGGTTACCGACTATCGCAGCCACCCAGAACAAGGGGTGGCCCTTGAACACTGTCGTAGCGAAATCGCCAACGCAATATCCGTGTCCAGGATTGGAAAACGCATCGTCGTCATAAGAAAGCGGCATAACCTCTATGAAAAAGCACAAACCTCTATTACTGGAAATGGCACTTGTCTTTCGGATGTGGATTGTTTGGATTTTCGTCGGCGCAGCGATTGCGACGGCCGGGCCGCTGGACGAATATGTGGCCAAACCGGATGCGGCGTACGCGTTTCGGCTCGAGAGCGTGGTGGAGGGGCAGGGAGTAACGGGGTATGTCATCGGCATGACCTCGCAACTGTGGCGATCGGCGGCTGAGGTCAACCGCCCGCGCTGGGATCATTGGGTGCAGATCATCGTCCCGGCGAGAGTATCGAACGACACCGCCCTGCTGATGATTGGCGGCGGCAGCAACGACAAACCCGCCCCGGACAAACTCAGCGGCATGTTAGTCGAGATCTCTCGACGAACCGGATCGGTCACGGCCGAGATCGCGACGATCCCCAGCGAGCCGCTGAAGTTTGCGGGGGAGGACAGGGAGCGGTCGGAGGATGCGATCATCGCGTATTCGTGGGAGCAGTTCCGCAAGACCGGCGACACAAGCTGGCCGGTGCAGTTGGCGATGGTCAAGTCGGCCGTACGGGCGATGGATACGGTGCAGAAATTTACGGCCGACCTGGCGGGGCGGGAGATGGTGCGGTCGTTTGTCGTAACGGGGGCTTCCAAGCGCGGCTGGACTACCTGGCTGACGGGGGCGGCGGACAAGCGGGTCCGGGCGATCATTCCGGTGGTCATCGATATGCTCAACACGCAGGCATCGTTTCGGCACCATCGGGCGGTCTATGGGTTTTACGCGCCGGCCGTGCACGACTATGAGGAGATGGGGATTTTCGAATGGATCCAGTCGCCGGAATCCGACCGGCTGATGGCGATCGTGGATCCGTTCAGCTATCGGGACCGGCTTACAATGCCAAAGTTTTTGATCTACGGGACGCAAGACGAGTTTTTCCTGCCGGATTCGTCGCGTTATTATTTCGACGCCCTGAAGGGGCAAAAATACCTTCGATATGTCCCGAACGCAGGGCACGGTCTCAAGGACAGCGACGCGATCCAGAGTCTGGCGGCGTTTTTCCAGGCGATCGTCGAGGGCGCCAAGCTGCCGCAGTTTTCGTGGGAACAAACGGGCGGCGAATCGGTAAAGGTGACCGCGGTCGATCGGCCCCGGAAGGTCCTGTTGTGGCAAGGGCACAACCCCAAAGCGCGGGATTTTCGGATCGATGTGCTGGGGCCAGTGTGGAAATCGACCGAACTGACCGACCAGGGCGGCGGGGTTTATACGGGCAAGGTCGATCGGCTGAGCGAGGGATTCCGGGCCTTCATGGTCGAGCTGACTTACGACAGTTCATTTGGGCGGGAGTACAAGTTCACCACGCCGGTGTATGTGACGCCGGATACCGAGCCGTTCGCACAGGCGGCGGGGAAATAACCGGGGCGTCTATTTGGCGGCGAAGGCCTTGAAGAAGGTGTAGCAGAAGGTGCCGTCGTCGCGAGTGGCGCGGTAGAGGTCGGCGATACCGCGATCCCATCGGGCCGGATCCGTCAGCCCCGCGGCCAGGGCCCGATCGCGGACGCCTTCGACCATCGCGTTGAAGGTATTCTTCGAAAATCCCTCGACCCATTCGGGCCTGCTCGAATCCACATATACCATGCGGGGCGAGACCCGCACCTCCCGGAAACCGGCCTGGACCAGAAGGGGGTAAAGCCGCCGGCCGATGAGGGAATCGCCGCCGAGATCGGCCTGCAGGCGGACGAGGCAATCGACGGCGTGGGAGGCGAATTCGGATAGGGGGTGGCAGTACCAGGAGCCATGGTCGCCTTCGATGCATTGGATCCGGCCGGAGGGCTTGAGGACCCGGCGGAGTTCGGCCAGGGCGGCGGCGGGGTCGGAGAGGTGTTCGAGCACAAAGCAGACGAAGACGCCGTCGAAGGAACCATCGTCGAAGGGGAGCTTGAAGAGGTCGGCCTGTTGAAAGGCGACATTGGCGATACCGCGGGACTGGACCGCCTTTTGTGCGGCCTGAAGGGAGTCGGGGCTGCGGTCGATGGAGAGGAATCGGCAACCGGGATTCTTCGGGGCGATCAGGATCGTCTGGGCGCCGGTGCCGCAACCGGCCTCGAGGACGGTGCCGGGATCGAAGAGGGTGTCATGGTGCAGCAGTTCGGCCAGGGTATTGGCCTGGTCGCTGAGGCGAACGGACTCGCGCGGCGTGTAACCGTGAACATAAGATTCCTGGCTCATCGGGCAGCTTTCAAACAGGATCGGTCTTGTCGGAAGGAATTGTACCTTGGGGGCGGCCGGTTTTCAAGAGACGGGAATTTTGGGCGGGGCCGAGGGTAAAAATTCCTTGCCATTTTCCGGGAATTGTGGTAAAAGGATTATTCCGCCGATGTAGCGCAACGGTAGCGCACGGCTTTCGTAAAGCCGGGGTTGAGGGTTCAAATCCCTCCATCGGCTGTTGGGCATCGAGGAAAAATACAGCCAGTTGCAGCACATCTTACGCGATCTCAAACGCGTGACCATCGCTTTTAGCGGCGGCGTCGATAGCACTTTTTTGCTGCGGGCGGCAATCGACACACTGGGGGCCGGACAGGTTCTGGCGTGCATCAGCGTGGGACCTTTCGAACCCAAGCATCTGATCGAGCAGGCGAGGAACCTGGCGGCCGGATTTTCCGTTCGACTCATCGAGATCGCCGGGGATGAATGCGCTGACGAAGCCCTGACGGCCAACTTGCCGGACCGGTGTTTTCTGTGCAAGTCGCATCTATTTGAGCGGATGTGGGAGATCGCGCGGGAGCAAGGGTTCGAGCAGGTGCTGTGCGGCAGCAACGCTGACGATCTGAGCGACTTTCGGCCGGGGCATCGGGCGGTCGAACAGTTCGGTGTGCGGTGTCCGCTGGTGGAGGCGGGATTGAGCAAGCCGGAGATCCGGGAGCTGAGCCGGCGGATCGGGCTGCCGACGGCCGAGCAGCCGGCGTCGCCATGCCTGGCGTCGCGGATTCCGTACGGCATGGAGATTACGCCTGAGCGGCTCGAACAGATCGAGCAGGCGGAGAATTTTCTGCGGGGGCTGGGGTTTGCCGAGTTCAGGGTGCGGCATCATGACACGATCGCGCGGATCGAGGCGCCGACACGGGAGTTTGCGACGATGACGGCCGAGCCGCTGCGGGGACGTATTGTCGAACGATTCAAGTTGCTGGGTTTCAAGTATGTGTGCCTGGATCTGCAGGGCTTCCGCAGCGGGGCGCTGAACGAGACGCTGTCGGACGAGCAGAAAAAATCTTACTCATAAGCATTTCCATTCATTCGGAATATCCATAAGCTTCAAATCCCGGTTTTGTTCTCTTGTCTCCGAAATGAAAACTCTTCAAGATTCAGAAACCTTCTGGTAAACTAACGGTTAGCGGAATGATTCTTTTTGTTACCGTACTGAATTTCAGAGGACCCTATGATCAACACTCAGACACTTGCGTTGCTGTTGGCATTGGCGGTGGGAGTCGTAGGCAAGGCCCCCGCCCAAAATTCATCCGGTGACTGGGATGGGGCGATCGAAAAAAATCGCAAGGGAACGCTGTACATTGAAGCGGCCCCGGGGACGCCGATCGTCGTCGAGCAACAGCGGCACGAGTTCTGGTTCGGAGCCGCCCTGGCCAGCCAGGTCTTTACCGGCCGGATGCGGGCGGAGGACAAGGAGAAATACCTCGATGTCTTCCTGAAGAACTTCAACGCGGCCGTCACCGAAAACGCACTCAAGTGGCACAGCATGGAAACCCAGCGCGGCAAAGTGGATTACGCGACGGTGGACGCGATCCTCGCCTGGACCGATCAGCACCAGATCCCCCTGCGCGGGCACAACATCTTCTGGGGCGTGCCCAATATGATACAGGATTGGCTCAAGGCCCTGTCCGACGACGAGCTGCGCGAGGTTCTCAAGAATCGCGCGCTGGATATCGGCGGCCGCTACAAGGGGCGCTTTGCTGAGTATGACCTCAACAACGAGATGATCCACGGGAACTATTACGAGCAGCGGCTCGGTCCCGACATCACGCTGCAGATGGCCAACTGGGTGCGGCAGGGCGACCCCAAGGCCGTGCTGTATCTGAACGATTATGACATTCTTACCGGCGTGCGTCTGGACGATTACTGCAAACAGATCCGCACGCTGCTGGGGCAGGGCGTGCCGATCGGCGGCATCGGCGTGCAGGGGCATCTGCACGGGGAGACCTTCGACCCCAAGGCGCTGAGCAACGCGCTCGAGAAGCTATCGGAGTTCAATCTGCCGATTCGGGTGACCGAATTCAATATGCCCGGCCAGCGGTCGCAGTATTACAAAGACCGGAACCTGAAGTTAACCGAGGCCGAGGAACAGGCCAAGGCCAAGAACCTGACAGAATATTACCGGATCTGTTTTGCCCACCCCAAGGTAGAGGGAATTCTGATGTGGGGATTTTGGGAGGGGGCCAACTGGATCCCGGTTTCGTCGCTGTACAATCGAGATTGGACGCCCACGCCGGCAGCCGACGCCTATCGCGATCTGGTCTATCGCCAGTGGTGGACGCAATGGCAGGGACAAGCCGACGCCCAGGGCCGGTGCAGCGTCCGCGCGTTTTTCGGCAAGTACAAGATCAAAGCCGGAACAAAAGAAGTGATGGTTGACCTGAAGAAGGCCGACGGCACGAAAACCATTACGATCCAGTAGGTGTTGTGGGCAAGAGTTGAAAAGGTCCACATCCTGATTCCGTGCAGAATATGGAACATATGGGAGGTGGCAATTTGCCCCTCCCTTTGAACGAAATTGCGCTTTGAGGGGCTGTTGGAAAAGCCCCACTGTTCCAAATTACTACACGACGGTTATGCGAAACACAATATTTGTAAAATTTACCTCATTTAATCCATTACTATGATTCAATATGAATGTGCCGAGCGTTTTGTTATCAACTTGAACCCCTGCATTCCCAGTCCATGCATGAATTGTCATTGTTGGTGACAGTTGCCAAATATTCCAGATACTCACGAATCCTGATGGGCCTTTAGGAATACATATTACTTTAAATTCTTTCGGAGCCGTATCTGTCCAAAATACGGGACGTCGAACGACTTGTCCATTTGCCTCGACATTTCCTTTAGAGCCTCTAACAGAATGAAGA
>PMBP01000391.1 GCA_003152975.1 Phycisphaerales bacterium
ATCAGGCCGGCCGGCGACGGGCCGGCGTTGGTCACTTCCACGGCCAAGATGTTGTCGCTGGGTTTCAACAGGGCTGTCAAATCGTATCGTCCAGCCTGCATCCACGGCTGGCCCTGACCGACGGCCTTGCCGTTGACCGTGAGGGCATACTGGTCATCGGCGGAGATCAGCATCAGGGCTCCGCGAAGTTTGACATTGCCGGGAAGGGTGACCTTGCGGCGAAAGCCCAGCTTGCCCGCCGGGACCTGCGATAGCGGATCGCCCTGCGGCGCAGCCGACCAGATCCATCCGGCGGCCTCGAAGTTCAGTCCCGTCATCCGCTGGAGAATCTCCCGGGCCTTGAGACGGACCGGCTCTTGTTGGGTTGTCTGAAGAAGTTTATTTAACGCATCCACAATGGCGACATCTCGCGGCAGCCGCCCGGCGAGTTGGAGCAGGGTCTGTTCGGCTTCGGCGGCCACCGCCGGATCGCCCAATTGCCCCGCGACCAGTTGCAGAATCTCGGGATTCTGCAGCTCGGCCAGTCCCGCCAGGATCCGCTTCTTTTCCTCGGGCCGATCGGCCGCCAGCGAAACGACCTTTTGATAGGCGGCGATGCGTTCTGCAGTGGACTTGTCCTTCTGCAGGCCAATCCCGCGGATGGCCCCGCGAAGGGCCAGGATCTTCATCGTCGAATCCGTCGCGGTCGAGGCCGTCTGCAACAGGATCTGGGCCGCGGACCCGTCGGGCCATTCGGCCAATATCCGCAGGGCCGTCTTGCCAACCTCGGCATCGGAATCGGCCAGGGCCTTTGTCAGGACCGATAGAGACGCCGGATCGGCGATGCCGCCGAGGACCCGCAGGAGCGCACAGCGGGGCGAAGCGTCTTTGATCTTGCCCAGCCGGTCAAGGACCGCCGCCGAACGATCGGCGGGAGGGGTGATCTTTTTGGCCAGCGCCACGGCCGTCAGTTCCGCTTCGGATCGGACGGAATCCGTTGATTTTGAGCATACAATATCAAGTATCTGCGGCAGGTCCTTCGGGTCCGCCAGATCGGACAGGGCCTTGAGCGACAGCTTGGCGGCCGACTCGTCGGTTCCGGCGGCCTGCGCCAGCAGCATCGGCACGGCGGCGGCGACCTTGCGGTCGGTGAGGATGCGGATCAGGTCGCCGCGCACGGCCGGCGTGCTATCCGGTACGGCCTGGATCAACGCCGCGTCGGGCTTATCGCCCGAAAGCTTCCGAAGGGCCATGATCGCCGATTGCTTGACGGTCTCCTCGCCGGCCATGGCCTTGACCAGCGTGGGCACGCAGGCCTCGTCGCCCTGCAGGCCCAGTCCCTTGATCGCGGTCAGACGGACCTGCAGGTTCGAGTGACCGGCGAATTGATTCAGCGCCGGCAGAACCGCACGATCGTTGCGGTCGATCAGGGCCTCGATGACCAGCGCCTGATCGGCAGGCGGCAGCGTCTGTGTGACCATGATGAGTTGCCGCGTAAACTCCCCTCCCCGGATGTTGCGGCTGGCCGCCAATGCCGCGGCCTTCAACTGCGGATCGCCTTTGAGCAGCAGATCGAAGACCAGACGCTGGGCCCGGGGACCGCTCAGTTCCATGATCCCGACGACGGCGCCGCGCTGGATCAGGTGCGGCTCGGCGTTGGATTTAAGTTCCTCATAAATCTTCACGGCCGCATCGGTATTACCCTTGGCGGCCAACTCGCGGGCACACTGCAGATACGCCTGCGTTGCCGTTGTTCGCAGCGGCTTGGCAATCGTCTTTCGCTTGTCGGCCAGAAATGCAGCGGATTCATTTGTTCCGATCTTGCCGATCGCCACCAGCGCCGATTCCGCAACGGCGGCATCGGATGACAAAACCAGCGGCTGCAAAACCGCCAATGCCTCGCCGTCGCGGCGATCGCCGAGAAGATTGACAATCGCCTGTTGGGCCGGACCCTTGACCTTCGTGACGCTATCCCGCAGGGCCTTGTTGACCTCGGGGGCTGGATTGGACTTGAGGGCATAGCAGGCCATCTGCGTTGTCGTCTCATCGACGAGCATCTTTTGCAGTGTGGGTACGCAGGCGGCCGTGCCGATGACCCACAGTTGACGGCAGACGAACTGTTTGGCCTCCGGCGTGGCGCCCGATTCCAGCAACGCGATCATCTGCTGTTCGATCTGCGTCCGCAGGGCCGCGTCGCCGTGCGATTTGCGGACTATATCCTCGACGGCCAACAGCTTGGTGCGGCCCATCTGCGGCTGGTAGTCCTTGAGGGCACCGACGGTTGCCGCCGCATCGGTCTGCGCGATAGTCGATACGCCAAGTGCGAGAATCCATCCGGTCAAAACCAGAAAGCGTGTCATAGGGGTATCCTCGAAAAAGGTGTCAGGAACCTTTTAGAGTTTCCACGGCGGCCGCAATGCCCGGCCGATCATGCGGTCGGCCTCGGGGTCGTTGACGAACCGCTCGAGCTTTGGGTCCCAATTCACGGCCCGGCCGAGGCGCAGGGCGATGTTGGCCGCGTGGCAAACCGTCGTGGCGCGGTGCGATATCTCCGGCGGACTGGTCGTCCGGCGGCGGCTGCGAATGGCGTCGAGGAAGTTGCGGATGTGGTCGCCCGGGTGGGACCAGCCGCGGGAGGAGATGCCGCGAAGCCGCAGCAGCGAGGCCGGCTCGGCGGTGATGACATTGGTCTCGTCGTCGATCTGGATCCAGCCCTCGTCGCCGATAAACCGCAAAAACCGATCCACGAACGCCCCTTGCGACTGGATCAGCAGTTTTTCCCCGTCGGCGTAGTCGCAGTTGACCTCGCAGGTGATCGGCACATCGGTAAAGCTGTTGGCGGCCCACTCGGCGGTGCCTTCGTAATGAATCGGTCCCGTATCGTCTTTATCCAGAGCCCACTGCACGATGTCGGTGTAGTGGCAGCCCATCGCGATCAGCACGCCGCCGCCGGTGTCCCAGAAATCGTTCCAGTTGCCCACGCGGGCCGGGCTGTAGGGGTGCCACGGCGTCGGGCCCAGCCAGCGGTCGTAGTCGAAGCCCTCCGGCGGCGTCTGCGGGGCGTCGGGCGGGACGGGATTGGATTGCCAGACTCGCGCAATGGCGGTGTGGACCTTGCCGATCAGACCCCGGCGGCAGACCTCGACGACGAACTGGTAGGAGTCCACGCTGCGCCGCTGGTGGCCGCACTGATAGACGGTGCCGAAGCGATTCATCGTCGAGACCAGGGCCCGCCCTTCCTCGATCGTCAGCGACATCGGCTTTTCGGAGTACATATCCTTGCCGGCCCGCGCCGCCAGCATCGACGCGTGCGAGTGCATTCGGTCACCGGTGGCGATCAAAAACGCGTCGATTTCCGGGCGCGATGTCGCCTCGAAGATGTCGGCATACATTTTACAGTCGGCGTTGCCGTACTTGTCGTCGATCATCTTCTTACCGGCCTTGCGGCGGGCCTGCTGGGCGTCGCAAGTGGCGACAAAGCGTGCGTCGTTCATCAGCAGAAAATACGATAGCACATCGGTCCCGCGGGGGCCGACGCCGATGATGCATAGTTGGATCCGGTCGCTGGGGGCCGTTCCCGTCTGGCCCAGGGCCGTGGCGGGAATGAAACTGGGCAGGACCAGGCCTGAGCCCAGCAGCCCGGCGCCCCGGCGAAGGACCTGACGGCGGGTGAGGCGAGGGGTCTTCATGGCGTCTGAATTCCTTCTATTGACTGGCGAGATTGTCCGCTACTTGGTTTGCCCGCTCTTCGTAACCGGACCGGTCTTCGTGGCCGATTCGACCTTCTTCGTCGTATCGGTCTTCTTGGCTGTATCGGTCTTCTTGGTTGAATCGACCTTCGTGGTGTCCTTGACCTTCTTGGTATGCTTGACCTTCTTGGTTGTATCGGCCTTCTTGATACCCTCGGTCTTCTTGGTCGTATCGATATTCGTGGTCCCCCCGGTCTTCGTGGTGGTGACGGCCTTCTTGGTTGTGTCGGCCTTTTTGATCATCGGGGTTGTTTTCGCTTTTTTGGCACCCTTTTTGGCCTTGGTACTCTTTTTGACCGTTGCGGTCTTGGTATTCTTTGTGACCTTTTTGTCCTTCGTTTCTTTTTGAGCCGTCGGTTGTGTCTTGGTGTCCGTTGGCGTGCTGGTGTCGGCCAGAGCGACGCCGCCGGTCACAATCGCCGCGATCAATGATGAAGTCAGCCATGTCCGTATCTTCATTGCCAAATTCCCTTCTATATGACCTTTGATCGATTCAAACTTCCCGCCCGACTCCGTCGTCGGACGAACGGATCACCATTATACAGCGCCCCGGCAAGGTACCATACCCTCCTTCCTGTTTTTTTNNATGACGCTGGACATCAAATTTCCTATCACTTGGCTATTGCAGTAATACTTAACGATAACGACTACCACTTGGAGACACGAGATGCTTAATATCACAAAGATTCTTTTAAGCATGTTCCTTCTATCGGCTACCTCGCTCTTCGCGGAGGAAGGTGATATCCAGAAAGCAACCAAGGCATCGGCGATTCTTACGGTTTTGGGGAGTCCCAGGATGAGCCAAGGTCACCCCTGCATCTTGATGGACAAAGAAGACATTGCACGATACAGGGAACGGCTGGCTCGTGACCGTAACCTCAAGTCGGAGTTCGCCCGCCTGAAGCAATGGGGAGATCAACGCATCCAACAGCCCCTGGGCGTGCCGAAACACGAAATCGACTCAAAAGGACAATGGATCTACCCGGAATACAAAGCGGGCTATCGGGATGCAGATGGCAAGTATCAATGGGAGTGGAAGTTCAACGCGAAACTACAGCGGCTTGCCAATGATGTGTACGACTTAGGTGTTCTCTGCGCGTTTACCGGAAGTGAAAAGTATGCTGACTATGCCAAGAATATCCTCCTTGCTCTTGTTGATGTTTACGGGCACGAAAAGGGCAATCCACCCGTTGATCCACAGTTGAAAAACCATTTCGAGCCTTTCGGTTTTGATGGCGGCGATACCGCCCTTTTTCTGGTCAAAACCTGCAACGGATACGATCAAATCTACAACCTTGCCAAGTTCACCGCCGAGGAGAGCAGACAGGTTGAAGACAATCTCATCAGACCCCTGGCCTGCCATCTCAAATCACAAAACTACATGTTCACCAGTCTTCAAAATTGGGGGATGATGTGCCTCTATGGGGTTTTCGCTGCGGGGATGACACTTGAAGATAGTAATTTGACCAATGTGGCGTTATATGGATCAAACGGTA
>PMBP01000174.1 GCA_003152975.1 Phycisphaerales bacterium
CGGCCGCGAAGCTGATGGAGCTGGGCGAGGCCAAAGCGGTCGGCGTTTTCGACGACCATGATCGTGGCATTGGGGACATCGACGCCGACTTCGATCAGCACTGTCGAGACCAGGACATCGACTTTTCCAGCGCGGAAGCGGTCCATAGCTTGCTGCTTGTCGGCAGACTTCATCTGACCGTGGAGCAGTTCGACGCGGTAGTCGCGGAAGGCGTTGCGGCGGAGGGATTCGTATTCCTGGATGGCGGCCTTGACGAGGGCGCCGTCATCGGCGGCGTCGATGCGGGGATAGACGAAGTAGGCCTGGCGGCCGGCTTTGAGGCGCTGGCGGATGAAGTCCCAGGCGGCGCCGCGGTTATGGGGCTGGACCCAGCGGGTGATGACCTTGCCGCGGCCGGGCGGGGCGTTGCGAATGACGGAGACATCGAGGTCGCCGAAGGCCGTCATCGCCAGCGTGCGGGGGATGGGCGTGGCGGTCATGACCAGACAATGCGGGGAAAAGAGCTTTCGCAACTGGCCGCGCTGGCGGACGCCGAACTTGTGCTGCTCGTCGATGATGACCAGGCCCAGCTCGGGGAAAGCGATGTCCTCCTGCAGCAAAGCGACGGTGCCGACGACGATATCGACGGCGCCTTCGACGATGCGGCCGAGCAGCTCGTCTCGTTTCTTGCCGGTGATGCCGCCGGTGATCAACAAGCGGCGGACACGGCTGCCGTGGAGGTAGCGTTCGATGCTCTGATAGTGCTGACTGGCCAGGATTTCGGTGGGGGCCATGATGGCAACCTGCGTCTTGTTGGCGACGGCCAGCAGGGCGGCGTAGAGGGCGACGACGGTTTTGCCCGAGCCGACATCGCCCTGCAGGAGGCGGTTCATCGGGCGGGGCCGGGCCATGTCGGCGATGATTTCTTCGATGACGGCGTCCTGATCGCCGGTGAGGAGGAACGGAAAGCGGCGGCGGATGCGGTGGTCCATTTCGTCGGTGCGGACCATCGGCCGGGCGGTAAGGTCGTATTGGACATGGCGTCGCTTGACGGCCAGGCCAAGCTGCATAAGGAACAGCTCGTCGAATTTCAGGCGACGGCGGGCCTGGTTGAGCCGAGATTCGTCGAGCGGGTCGTGGATCTGGCGGTAGGCCTCGGAGCGACCCATTAACTCGTTTTTGCGGAGGAACTCGGGCGTGAACCACTCGGCGATCCAATCGGCGGATTGGGCCACCAGCGGCCGGATGACGCGGCGGATCTGGCGGCTGGAGATTTTCGCCGAGGCCGGATAGACGGCGCCGCCAAAATCTTCGGGATGAAACTCGTCGGCGTCGCGAATGACCGTAAACCGCGGATTGGTGAACTGTTTGGCGTGCTTGTAGAGCGAGACTTTGCCGGAGACGACCAGTCGCAGGCCGGGCTCGAGCTGTTTGCAGAGGAAGGCGCCGTTGAACCAGATCACGCGGCAAACGCCCGTGTCATCGGCGAGGGTGACTTCGAAGAGTTGCCTGCGACGGGGAAGAAATTCGGTCGAGACGATCACGCCCATCGCGGTGACGGATTCGTCGGCCCGAAGTTCGCCGATCTTGATGGGGGCGGGCAAAAACTGCCAATCGCGAGGGAAATACTCCAAAAGATCCCGCAGGGTGTTCACGCCCAGCTCGGCCATCGCCTCGGCCCGGTTGGGCCCGACGCCCTTGATATACTGGACGGCCATCGACAGATCCATCGGCTACTCCCGGAACCCGAATTCGCCGATGAGGGGGACAAACCGGCAACCGCAGACGATCCGGCCGACCAGTTCGTCGCCGCGATTGTCGTACACGGCCAGGTCCTGAACAGCGCCGCTGCCGACGGGGGCGACGAGAACGCCGTCGCTTTTGAGCTGACGGGCCAGAGGCAGCGGAATCGACGGCACGGCGGCGGTGAGGATGATGCGGTCGAATTGCCGCTGGCCCGACCAGCCGCGGGAGCCGTCGCCGATGGCGAACTCCACATTGGCGGCGCCAAACTTTTCCAGGGCCGTCTGGGCCTGTTCGGACAGCTCGTGGTGGCGTTCGATGGTGAAGACGCGGGCGGACAACTCGGCCAGGATAGCCGTCTGGTAGCCGCTGCCGGTGCCGACTTCGAGGATCTCGCAATCGCGGGCAGGACGCAGGCATTGGGTCATCAGGGCGACGATGTACGGCTGGCTGATGGTCTGGCCGACGCCAATGGGCAGTGGATGGTCGGCGTAGGCCTGCGACCGGTAGGCCTGGGAAACGAAGTCCTCGCGCGGCACGCGGCCCATCGCCCGCAGCACGGCCGGGTCGCGGATGTCGCGGCCGAGCAGGTGGTGCTCGACCATCTGCGCCCGCTGGAGGGCAAACTGATCCTTTTCATCAAAGCTGACCATGGATATACTATGTACCAACAGATAGCGGAATGTAAATCTTTTTCTCGGCAATAGACCTGATTGCCCCAACCCGTCGGGTTGAGGACCAAAACAGAATACCTTATTGGGGAAAGGAATTAACGATGAATTCGAAGTGGATGATTGCGGCGTTGGCCGTATGCCTTTCGGCCGGTTGCGTTCCCTCGCTGCATCCGTGGTACGCCGACAAGGATGTGACCTTCGAGGAAAAACTGCTGGGCGTCTGGGACCAGGAAAAGGACAACAACCTCTGGACCTTCGAAAAAGGCGATGGCGAGAAAAAGTTCTATCGCCTAACCATTGTATCCAAGGACAAAATTCCATCCGTCCTCGGAGCAACGCTTTTTAAAGTCAACGGAAAGATGTATCTTGATACCTTTCCCGGCTCTGAATCCCTCCAGAACACCAACGAATTCTTTCAAACCAATATCGTCGGCGTGCATCAGCTTCTTCGGATTGACTCGATCCAGCCGACAATCCAGTTCCGCATGTTGAATCCCGATTCGATCGGCAAAATGCTCAAGGCCAAACCGGATCTACTGGCCCACGAATCCCCCGGAGAGGGCGACGGTGTCCTGCTGACGGCCCCCACAGAAAAGCTCCAGAAATTTATCGCCGAGCATACCGATGACGAGAATTTCTTTACGGAGGCCAACACACTGACCCGGCGCAGCCCGCTGTTTGCCGAGAAGGATTTCACCTTCGAGCCGAAATTGGTCGGCCGATGGATCGACGGTGACGGCACGGTCTGTATCAGCGATGCGGTGAACAATCAATCCTACCGAGTCACGGCGATTCGATCCACACCCGAAAAGACGGAAGTCAGTCGCTATGGCGGCGCGGTGGTGACGATTAACAATCGCAGATTTGTGGCGGTGTATGAGGGCGGGCGGACTGTCGCGGTCTCCGGCGGCTCGGATGCCGATCGAACGCCCGAACTGCTGCTGTGGATCGAGCAGGTGGAGCCGACGCCGCAGTACCGGGTCATCAACTACGCGGAAGCGGCCGAGATCCTCAAAATGAATGACGAGCAGTTCAAGTCCGCCATAGAGAAGCTCCCGAAGGTTCGTTGGACGAAGTTGGTGGAAGAGAAGAAGTGAAATTGACTATTGAATATTGACGATTGACTATTCATTCGCGGCAGAGCCGAGACTCTTGGAAGATTTTCCCGTACCCAGAGCCAGACCACGATTGTTTTCACCGGATAACATTCGACCCCAATAGTCAATAGACAATAGTCGATATTCAATTGCTCCTCTTTGCATCGAAAGCACCAATGAACGATAAAACCCGACAACTCATCGACGCCGACCGAAAGCATCTGTGGCATCCGTTCACGCAGATGGCGGCGTGGGCGGCGGGCGATCCGTTAGTGATCGAGGCCGGTGAGGGCTTTGAGCTGATCGACACCGAAGGCCGGCGATACATCGACGGCGTCAGTTCGCTGTGGTGCAATGTGCACGGCCACCGCGCCCTTGCCATCGACCGGGCGATCCGCGAGCAACTCGACCGCATCGCGCACAGCACGCTGCTGGGCCTGGGTCAGACCCGCTCGATCGAACTGGCCGAACGGCTGGTCGGTATCGCACCGCCGGGCCTGACGCGGGTCTTCTACTCGGACAGCGGCGCGACAGCCGTCGAGATTGCGGTGAAGATGGCCTACCAGTACTGGTACAACCGCGGCGCCAATCGCCGGACGAAGTTTGTCGCACTCCGCGACTCGTACCACGGCGACACCGTCGGCTCGGTTAGCATCGGCGGCATCGAGCTGTTTCACGGGATCTTTCATTCGCTGCTGTTTGAGACATTCTTTATTCCATGTCCTCACCCTTACCGCTTCGACGGTACGGCGGAACAGTGCCTGCGGCACAGCGTCGATGCGCTTGAGAAACTGCTGCAAAATCGCGGCGATGGTATTGCCGCCGTGATCGTCGAACCGCGGGTGCAAGGCGCCGCGGGGATGATCGTTCACCCGGCCGGGTTTCTCAAGGCCGTTCGAGATCTGACCAAGAAATACGACACCTTGCTGATTGTCGATGAAGTCGCGACGGGGTTCGGCCGGACCGGGACGATGTTCGCCTGCGAGCACGAGTCCGTCAACCCGGACCTCTTGTGCCTGGCCAAGGGGATTACCGGCGGTTACCTGCCGCTGGCTGCGACGCTGGCGACGGAACAAATCTTCGAGGCGTTTCTCGGCGCCGTCGCCGAATGCAAGACCTTCTACCACGGCCATACCTACACGGGCAACGCCCTGGCCTGCGCGGCGGCCATCGCGTCGCTGGACCTGTTTGAGCAAAACAAGCTTCTCGCGTCGCTGCCGGAAAAGATTGGCCTGATCGCCGACACGCTGCGGCCGCTGGGGCAACTCGAACACATCGGAGACATCCGTCAGTGCGGGATGATGGTCGGCATCGAGATCGTCCGGGACAAGCGCACGAAGGAATCGTTCCCCTTTGACCAGACCCTCGGTGCCAAACTCTGCATGGCCATGCGACCCAAAGGCGCGATCCTTCGGCCGCTGGGGGATGTTATCGTCCTGATGCCGGCACCGGGGATGGACCGTGCGACATTACAGCGACTGCTCGACATCGTCGTCGATACCCTCCGCAACGATCTGCCGCAAATGATTCGGGAGTTATGACACAATGTTGCCGTTGAATCTGCCGCACAAGAAGGGATTGTTCATCACAGCCACCGATACCGGTGTCGGCAAGACGATGATCGCCGGGGCGATCGCGCGTCTCTTGACCGACGAGGGTCTGCGGGTCGGGGCTTACAAGCCCATTGCCACCGGCTGCGGCCGCGGGGCCTATGGCCTGGTCAGCGCCGACGCCGAATTCCTGGCCATGTGCACCAACAATGTCGAGCCGGTGACGGTGATCAACCCCATCACCTACGAAACGCCTGCGGCGCCGATCGTCTGCGAGACCAAAGAGGATCGGGTCGTAGATTTCGAGGCCATCGCGTCGATCTATCAATCGCTGTGCCAGCGGACGGACATGGTTTTGGTCGAGGGGATCGGCGGCGTTCGCGTACCTCTGAGCGACGGGGTGGACCTGCTGGACCTGATGGGCCAGTTTGCGCTGCCGGTGGTGGTGGTCGCGCGGCCCAACCTGGGGACGATCAACCACACGCTGCTGACCGTCGATGCCATCCGCGCAGCGGGTCTGTATGTCGCGGGGATCGTCATCAACGGCTTCAACGCCGCCACGGCCGGGGTCGCCGAGGAAACCGTCGCCGCAATCTTGTACCAGTGGGCCAAGGCCCCGATCCTGGCGGTGGTCCCGTGCGATCCGCTCTCCAGCGTCGAGCACTGCAACCTCGGACAGGTTGTTCTCGATGCGCTGATTGATTGCGACTGGGCGAATCTGGCAGGATAGTTCCGGTTATGAAATGGATATGACGCCGATTACTGCGAAGCTTCCGAATGATTTGAATTGCCGCCGTTGCCGGCTCGGCCGTTGAGGCGGTCGCGGCGGCTGCGGACCCAGCGGGTGATCGGCAAGAGGCCCAGCAGCGTCAGGAGCATCATGCAAGTCACGACCGTCGCCAGGCCGAAGAGGCCCGCCCCGCAGGCCACGCCGATGCTCGTCACTAACCAGATGCTCGCTGCGGTTGTGCGGCCGTGAACGCCGTCGCCGGATTGGATGATCGCCCCGGCCCCCAGGAAACCGATGCCCGTGACAATCCCCTGCACCACGCGGGTCACGCCGTCGGTCTCGGGGGACAGATGCCGCCCGACGATCGTCAGCAGCGTCGCCCCCATGCAGATCAGGATGTTTGTCCGCAGGCCGGCGGGTTTGCCGTTCCATTCCCGCTCAAAGCCGATGATCCCGCCCAGCAAAACCGCGAATGCCAGCGGGACAATCTCCTTGCTGGTGATCCCGGGCAAATCCAAAATGGCCGCCATCATCTGCATATTCGTGTCATTCCCGCACACACATGGAAGCCCCCGGCTTTATGCCGGGGGTTATTCCCTTGTCATTCCCGCGAAAGCGGGAATCCAGATCATTTCTTGCCCCTGAATTCCACAAATGTTCAATATGAATCTGTCCGGGCAATTATTATAAGCCATTCCGCATCCGGCCATCCAATCCTCTCGGCTGGCCATTACTGATATCGGCCAGAATCCGTTATAGTATTACCTTCTGCATCCTGCCCGTTTCGTGGCCAAACGGACACCCCGCGAAAGCCCCTTGCGGACGGCTGCCCGGCCTGGCGTTCCCGTCAGATCCCCCGATCCGGCCGACAGATACCCGTCCAGGAATCCGGCCAGCAGGGTATCGCCGCAGCCGACCGTATGGCAGACCGCCGGGATTTTGGCGGCCGCTCGGGCAATCGCATAGTCGGCGGTAACGGCCATCGCCCCGCGGCGACCCCGGCTGACCAGTACCAGATCGACGCGGTCGGCCAGCGTTCGGGCCGCACGGATGATCTCCTCCGGCCGATCAGCGATCGATCGGCCCAGCAATCCCGCCAGTTCTTCCACATTCGGCTTGATCGCCCACAACCCCCCGGCATCGACGATTGCCGACAAAGCCGGACCCGAAGTGTCCACTACGATCCTCGCTCCTTTAGCCCGGCAGGTCCGGACTATCCGCACAAAATCCTCCACGGCATCGTCCGGCACCGCTCCCGAAAACAAGCAGATCGTCTGCGGGCCCACCATCCGTGCCAGATCCCGCGTCAGCCGCCGCAGATTCTGCGGAGTCGCCAGCGGGTTGGGGCTGCGAAGGTGCATCTCGCGGCGCCGGCCCGTATCGATCAGCGTAATGTTCCGCCGGGTCTGGCCCGGCACGGCCGTAAACCGCGGCTCGATTTTCGGCGCCGACCGCAAACCGGCCAGTGCCTTCGGCAGATCGTCCTTTCCCCACAGGCCCGCGGCGATGGACCGCCGCCCCAGCGCGCCAAGTGCCCGCGAGACATTCAGTGCCTTCCCGGCCGGCGTGACCGTCTGCCGCTCGATTACCTGATGCCGGCCCCATTGGTAATCGGCCGCATAGCATGCGATGTCCCAACTGGGACTGATCCCCACGGTGATGATTGTGTACTCGTTCATTATTTGCCTTGGTCAAGAATTCCTGTTCACACCTTTCTCACTTCTGAGCGACGCGAAGTCCCGATTCGGTGTATCGGGATTCNNATATCATTCTCCGTGGGATTTTCCGAAGCCGACCAGAAGGTGTAGATGTTATCGTGTTTGACGCCAACATCGGTGGTCATTGCATACCGACAGGAATTATCGGCATACGCAACATTCTGACCTTCACGACCATGCATCCATACATTGGATTGATCTATACTCCCCCTTTCAACAGACGGGCCTGAAAAATAATTTGGCAACAGGGTAAGATTTTCCCGCCAGTCCCTGTTGCTCGCATCCGGCTTGGAAAAATCCCCAAGTCGGAACCATGGACTC
>PMBP01000428.1 GCA_003152975.1 Phycisphaerales bacterium
GGTCCCCATCGCGATAACCTGCACCTCGGCCTCGATGGGTTTGCCTTTGCGGGCGGCGACATCAAGTGTCTTGTAGGCGAGGACCTGGTCCATGAACTTGGCCTGATCGCCCTGTTTCCGGATGGCGTCGGCCTGGGCAATCTGCTGCTCGGTTATCGCCGGCAATGGGAGCTTGAGAACCTGCCTGCGGACACGGATCGTTGAGTCTCCGACCGGTCGCAGGTCCATCCAGGCTTTGAACACCGATGCCGCCAGGATCGTACCGAGCCGATTGGCCTCTTGCGGTCCCTGTTGACGATAGGCCCAGTTGACATTGAGATGGTTGATGTCGCCGCAGGTCCCGTTGGCAAACAGAGTCAGCATCTCCGGGCCTTTGTAGTCGGCCAGCCGCCGCGACAGGGCCCCTGGATAGTCGGCCGACACGAGGGCACCGCCCGTGGTATCCGGATGCATGGCGAAATTCACGATTGTCAGCAACGGTTGATCGTCCACCGTCCGGGCATAGACCACGCCGACCTCCGGATCGATCGGCCCGACCGGCCGGATGATGTTGGGGTTGCTCTTGCCGGGATTNNCGACGGTCCCATCCTTCATCCAGAAGCGGCGGCAGAATGACAACCGCGATTCGCTTTCGCGGGCGAAGAACAACTCAGCGGAGACCAGCTTGCCCTTGGCCTCGGTAACGGCCTGCGCGAGTTTCTTTGGTAACCCTTCGGTGTAGCTTTTCGTTCGGTCCGAACCGTCGCCGTAAAATTCTTCATCGGCCGAGTCCTTCGCAACCGATGGGCCGGTATGCGTATGGGTGGTCCAGACCATGACCCGGTCTCCCGGAATCCCCGCGGTCTTCTCGATCTCGGCGCGGACTTGGGCGACGACCGAGGCAGGCATCCCCAACAGGTCGCACCCGATCAGGGCGACCTTTACCTTGCCGTCGTCGAACACCGCCGCCTTGGCATGCAGACTGTCGATGACCCCCTCGCTTCCTCGGGCCGAGTAGTATCCCGCCATCGGCGTGCCATTGGCCGGATCGATGGTAACCGCGGCAACGCCCACCTTCAGCAATGCGGCCGGGCAGAGGGGAACAATAAACACAAGGCCGGATACGATAAGGATCATTAGTTGCCGAATCCGGTTTCTGTCACTACGATTCATGGATTCTCCTTGTCTTGGTTTCAAGGACTCATTGTCCGCAGAATGCGAGGAGTTGTCAATCGTCCGGGCGATTCGATTGACGGGGAATCTCGATCCGCCTACAATGGCGACATGGATTGTTTCTTGACCAAACCCGACCATTATTCACGGGACCGTTTCGCATGAGCGGATTTCTGCTGGGGCTGTCGTTGGGTGCGGCATGCCTGGCCAGTTGTGCCCCGGTGCTGGTGCCGTGGTACCTGGCCGGGGCGGCCGGGTGGGGGCGGAATTTTCTGCTGCTGGGCCTGTTCAGCGCCGGACGGCTGGCCGGATATGCCGGATTTGCGATCCTGGCCTGGACGATCCACCCGCTGGTGGAGACGATGCGAGGATCGTATGGGTTTGTGTTCGGAGTGATTTATCTGGCGATGGCGGCGATGCTGATCCAGTTCGGCCGAGTGAGATCCCACAGCCGATGCGTTGGCGAAGGGGCCATGCGGCGGATTCCGGCCGTAATTTTGGCCCGGCCCGGGATTTTGGCGGTAATATTGGGGCTGCTGGTGGGTCTGAATCTGTGTCCGCCGTTTGTGGCGGCATTTACCAAGGCCGCCGAATGCCGAACGCTGGCTGGCAGCGTTGTGTTTTTTGTGTGCTTCTGGGCCGGCACGACGATCTATCTGCTGCCGCTGCCAATGGTGGGGCTGGTTCGCCATCCCGCCGCGGCGACCGTCGGCCGGCTTGCGTGCTGGATCATGGGCGGCTATTTTGTGTATCAAGGCGTATGGATGTTGATTGGAGGTCTTCGATGACCGAAACGAATGTCAAAGCGTGCGTTTGTCCGCCGGCCCAAATCGACTGGCTCTGGACGATCCTGCTGGCCGTGCCGATGCTCCTGCTGACGGCGATGATGAGCACCAATGGTCAGCCGATGCCGACGGATCCCCGGCGGTTGATCCCGATGATCATGTCTTTTCTATTCCTGAATGTCATGTTTATTCTCATGCTGCGGTCCGGACGAATCGACCGATATCGGGCGCCGGTGTTTATTCTGTATGCTGTCGGTTTTGTCCTCATGTTCATCCCCAACCTGCTGGAAGTCCGCGGTACCGTCGCTATCGGCGCCGAGGAAATGGTGCAGGGCACCGTGCCATTTTGCCACATGGTGATTCCGATGACAATCATCCCGGCGGCCTTCACCCGGACGATTATCTTTCCCGGCTCGATGCTGGAGGGCTTCGCGTCGATCGGGAAGATGCTGGTCCTGTGGCTGGGCGTGTCCATTGTGCTGGGTCGCGGCTGGTGCAGTTGGGTCTGCTTTTACGGCGGCATGGACGAGGGTTTTTCCCGAATCTTGCCCCGGCCGATCATCCGCCGGATCTCTCCGGCCCTGCGATATGTGCCGTTCGCGTTCTTGCTGGTGATCGTGCTGATCTCCGCGACCTACTTGACGCCCACCTATTGCGAGTGGCTATGCCCGTACAAATCGGTCACAGAATTTGCTGCGGTCACCGATGCCAGAACCCTGATCCAGACGGTGATCTTTATCGCGTTGTTCGTCGGTCTGGTCATCGTGTTGCCGATCCTGACCGGCAAGCGGACCCAGTGCGGCTTGTTTTGCCCGATGGGGGCCTTCCAGTCGTTCACCAACAAGGTCAACATCTTCGGAATCCGCATTGACACCGACAAATGCAAACAATGCGGCGTCTGCATCAAGGCCTGCCCCACCCTGTCGCTGGACAAAACGAGTTTGCCGAAGGGGTCGCCGTCGATGACCTGCACCAAATGCGGCCGATGCGTCGATGTCTGTAAATTCGGCGCCGTGACTATGCAGGTCAAAGGAAGCCCGGTCGGCCACCCGAACCTGGGGCGTGTGCTGTTTGTGTATCCGGCATTTCTGGTCATGGCGATCATGGGCGGTAGCATGATTCAGCAGGGGCTGTATCGGTTGATCCTACTGGCAACAACGGGAAGTCTTGTCAGCGGTTCATGACGACGGCCGCTTGTTCTGATGGAGAAATTCGCATGAAAACCGTTCGAACGATTTTTGCATACAGTTGGGCCGTGCTGGGTGTACCGCTGATCTTGACGACTTTTTTCGGGATGGAAACATGGGCCCGTAAACTGGTTGAGACCACGGGCCTGAAGGTCGCGCCGAAATTTTCCGGCGGCGAAGTCGTCCGCACCATCGAACACGACGGCTTTACGACTTCTATTCACGAGCCCTCGTTCGACGGCCTTCTGCGGCCATGCTTGGAAGGTTTCGTCCAGATCGACTGGAAATCGGCCAAAGGTCCATTGCCCGAGACGATCTCCGAATCCATCGACTACAATCAGGATGGTTCCCCCGATTTCTCCATCAAGATCAGCACGCAGACCAACCAGTTTGAGTTCACCGCCCACAATCCCGCCGTCATCGCCGCCGAGAAGATCATCGCGATTCCCAATGGCAAGGTTCTCCGTGTCCGCCTGAAGAACAATCGGTAACGAACGAATCCTCAAGATTACGGTTGGCTGCACGCCGTCGGCTGGTCCAGGCCGCAGGTCAGCCATTGTGCGGCAAAGATCGCAAAGTCAGCCAGGTTGACCCGGCAGTCGCCGGTGAAATCCATGGCGGGGGGATGGATGCATCGGGGTGTGGGTAGGGGCCCTGTTCCCGCAGACGATCGGCTCGCCT
>PMBP01000426.1 GCA_003152975.1 Phycisphaerales bacterium
CTTCTGTCTCACGGCACAACCCGAAGCGTCGTCAACCGGGCCTATTATAGCATGTTTTACGCCACCCTGGCCTTGTTGCAGACGATCGAAAAATCGTCATCCAAACATGCGGGGGTCATTTCTCTGTTTGATATACATATCGCCAAAACTGGAATCGTTCCTCGGGATCTCTCCAAAATGATTCACGCCATATTTGATCTCCGCCAGAACAGCGATTATCAAATGATGGAATCGATATCAGAGGATAAGGCCAAGGATGCCGTCGAACAGGCAAAGACCTATATCGCCTTCGCCGAGCAATACTTGATCCGTTCGGGTCTCATGTAAATTTTAGGGGAACTTCGATGAACAAACGATTAGTTTTTCATTTCACGGTCCTCATCCCGCTCCTTTTTTCCGNNTATCCGCCGGAGGTGGCCGGCATCTGGAAGGCCCAGGGTCCGGATCAGGAATGGGCCATCAAAGTCGAGCGAGATGGATCGATCTCCAAGGTGTACCATCCACTCGTCGGCCCCATCCGGGTTGCCGAAGGCGGAGCCAATCTGGAAGGCCCCGATGAAGGAACCTTTGCGGTCTTCGTTCTGGGAACATGCAAGGCCGAATACCAGCCGTCCGGCCGGATCCTCAAGGCCACCGTGAACCTCGATAGCTACCACTTCAAACTTCCCCAGGGGGAACTTCAGGGGCGGTCGGATGACTCGTTTGAAGGCCCCGTATCTCCGGATGGTTCGACCTGGACGGCCGATTGGCGGCAATATGTCTATCTGGAAGGAGCCGACAAGCCCGACCGAAAAATGATCGACGAAAATCCGGCAAAAGTCGTCTTTCAAAAGGTTGATCCCGGCTCGTTCAAGGCCTTGGAAAAAGCTTCAACCGAAGACACCAAGTAACAACCAGTTCGCAAATCGACCCCGACGCGGGTTGTCGGATTCACTGTTGTGTTTGTAGGGGCGAACCCCCGTGGCCGTCAAAGGAACCGAGGCGTATCACGGCTTGTAGGCAGTTCGTGAACCGCCCCTTGTCATGCCGGCGCAGGCCGGCATCCAGCCCCTTCCCTCCGCATACACATGCTCAAGGCCAAAAATTTATCGACATACCCTCTTGACTATAGCGGATTGCCGGGTATAATAAGGTTGATACTACGGCATACTTCTCGGTGGCTTGAAAAGGCGAGGTGGGTCAGCGGATACAGGAGAACCGCTATGAGACAGATCATGGTGATGATAGGGTTTGGGGTGTTTGCGATACCGGCGACGGCGGCCGTGAATTTCACCGCATCGGATGCCGGTAGTGGCAAGTTGCAGATTGCCTACACGACGACCGATGGCGATCTGCCCCGCGGTGTGGCCTTGAGAGTCAGTCTCAGCGATGGTGCGAGGGTGGATTTTGCCGCTCCGGTAGTTGTGGAACCCAAGTTCAATACCTTCATCGACTGGGCCTATTCCAATCCGCTGAACTACCAGGTTGGTAATGGCAACCCGTTGGCCCTGCCCACGGCTGCCGGTGCCCTGACGGGCGATGCCTCCGACTTTTCGATCTGCATGGGTGTCCTGGATCAGGCTGGCGGCCAGGCTGCTGGCCCCGCATCTGCGACCCTGATCACGCTCCAACTCAAGGGGGGAACCACTGGTCATACGGCTGTGACGATCAGCGGCGATGTCTTTCGGGGCCTGTCCAGCGGAGTTGCTGGGGGTGAGTTTTTGTCTAATCTTCCGATCACAACGGAAATCAACTTCACTCCTTGTGAATGCCAATGCCTCAAATATTCTGCCCCGTTCTACAACGACTGGGTTGCCTGGGGTATGCCGGCCTGCTGGTGCTTTGAGCGTCAGTGTCACGGGGATATCAATGGAAAAAAAGATGGCGTTGCCGTGAAGTATTGGGTCTCAGGTACGGATCTGTCCCTTTTCAAGGCCGCGTATGCCAAGAACGATGCGGCGCTCAAGCTCGTGCCCAATGGAATCTGCTCCGATCTGAACCACAAAGCCGATGGCGTAGCCGTGAAGTATCGCGTTAGCGGAACCGATCTCGGTATCTTTAAGCTGTACTATGCCAAGGCCGACGCCGCGGTCCCCTCGTGCGGCAGGACTGACTACAATTACTGGGTGACTCCGTAATTGATTGTGAAAACAGTGACGCGATTTTTGCTTTCAGTTTCTATACAGACTCAATAGATCGGAAATACAAAACAGATCGAACACGACATGAAAGGAGAGGGAAATGAAACGGTGGATGGCGATTTCGGTTTTGGGGGTGGTGGTTCCGGCGATGGCGGCCGTGAATTTCACCGCAACGGATGCCGGCAGTCAGAAGTTGCAGATTGCCTACACGACGACAGATGGCGACCTGCCCCGCGGCGTGGCCCTGCGGATCTCATGTAGCGACGGCGCCGTGGTTGACACAACCGCTGCTGTGGTTGTGGATCCCGCGTTCAACACCTTTATCGACTGGGCTTATTCGAATCCGCTGAACTACGAGGTTGGCAATGGCAACCCACTGGCCCTCGCCACAGCAGCCGGTGCTTTAGCTGGAGATGCCTCGGAGTTTTCGATCTGCATGGGCGTCTTCGATCAGACGGGTGCCCAGAAACCCGGCCCCTCTTCCTCGGCGAATCTGATCACAATTCAACTCAAGAAGGGCGCTGCGGCCCAGACCACCGTGGCGATCATCGGCGACGCCCTTCGCGGCCCCGCCAGCGGCGTCGTGGGCAGCGTTCTGACCAGCAACCTGCCCCAGACCGTCGTGGTGAAATTCGATGATCCATGCGGTCTTACCTGCCTCAAATGCACGGCCCCCGAGTATTCCGACTGGGTTGCCTGGGGCAAACCGGCCTGCTGGTGCTATGAGCGTCAGTGCCGCGGTGATATCAATGGAAAGAAAGATGGCGTTGCCGTGAAGTATTATGTTTCCGGTGCGGATCTGTCTCTTTTCAAGACCGCCTACGCCAAGAATGATACGGCTCTGAAGCTCGTGGCGGGTGGAATTTGCTCCGATCTGAACCACAAAGCCGATGGAATTGCCGTGAAGTATCGCGTCAGCGGGACCGATCTCGGTATTTTTAAACTTTACTATGCCAAGGCCGATGCCGCGGTCCCATCGTGCGACATGGTCCGTTTCTATGTGTTACCCTAATGGGATTCAACAGTGGCGAAAAAACGAGTTAGTGTAAAAAGGAATGGGAAAGGAGAATGATGATGAAAAATACGCTCGCATTGGTGATGGTTCTTTCGATGGCTGGTTTGGCCTCCGCTGGCCTGCAGATTGAAGTCTCCGGCGGAAAGGCCATGGTGACGGGTCAACTGGATCAAGATATGTATTTGATCCTGGCCGCCGGTAACGGCGCGACGCTGTCGAATTTTGCTTTGGGTGCCGGGGCGCCTTTGGCGTCAATTGGGGAGAGGCAGGGAACGGCTGCCGATTTCGCGGCAGTCGGGGTTCCGGTACCGGACGGTTTTACCGGTGAAGGATGGTGGTTGGCGTCTTTCCCGGGTGAGGCCTATAAGACGGGTACCCAGTTGCAGGCCGATCTGGCTGTGACCACCACTCAGGAAACGCGGACTTGGGAAGAGATGGTCGCGGGTTGCTGGTGGTGGCCCGGCGGGTGGATAATCCGGACCTGGACCGAAATTACCGAGATCCAAAAGGGTTCCTTGTCCCTGGACTTTTTGGCTCTTAATCCAAAAACGGGTGACATTGATCAGATGGGCTCGCTTGATGACATGTCCCTCGATAGACGGACTGTCATTAGCTTGACTTTCATGGATGGAATGTGCCCGGAACCGGCAACCCTCGCTCTCCTCGGCCTGGGAATGGCCCTGATCCGGAGAAGCAATAGAAAGAACCAATAGTTAGTAAATATTCAAGAGCATGTATAACTGATAATGCCCTTCAAGACGGTCAAATAATGACAAGGCGGGTCCCGTAATGTTCGCATAAGGGCGAATTCTGGAATCAATAATTCGCCCCATATCGGACAGTCCGTGTCCTGTAGCAGAATATTCACAATTGGAGGGCCAAAGTCGATAACTCGTTGCACAACAAAGACTTATGGATCACTGGCCAAAAACGCATCGAGAAACGATTATAAACCCTTTTGGNNATTGAAAACAAAGAAGATACGATGGTTAAGCGGCCATTATGGCCCTCAATCACCCCTCCACATTTTGTCACAATATTGCTGAATAGAAGGACACGATTGGTCCACATACGGGGCAAGTATTACGGTAGGATATCTATTGATAATTGAAATCGAAAATTGAAAATCGATGAGTGACCCCTCCATAAAACCCTCACTATTATCACATTCGTGCTGCCTTCTATCGTTCCCATTTTGCTCCGACTCGGACCCCAAGAAAGGATTGTATTCCTTACTTCAATTCGCCGAGGAGTTGTTTGGCTTTTTGGTTTTGGGGATTGATCTGGAGGACCTTGCGGAAACGCTCTTTGGCCAATTCGGTTTGGCCCATGTTGGCCAGGACGGCGGCCAGATCGTATTGGGCCTGTTCGAAATCGTCGCGAAGGGCCACGGCGCGTTCGAGCAGGGACCTGGCTTTTTTCAAAGCGTCCGGGTCATTCGGGTTGGCCTTCAGGATACACTGGGCCAGGAGGTATAGCGTTTGGGGATCCTGCGGCCGGACTTTGACCACTTCCTCCAGGTGCGGGATCGCGTCGGCGGGCCGGCCATCCTGGATGAACAGCAGGGCCAGACGGCCCCGGGCGTCGGCATAGTCCGGCGACAACGAGACGGCTTTTTGAAAATATTCGATGGCCTTTTGCCTCGTGGAGGGATCGGCCTTTTCGGCCATCAGGCAATATCCGCGATAGAACCACGCCCGGGCGTTGGTGGGGTCCAGCTCGACGGCCCGATCGATTTCGGCGTTGGCGGCGGCAAAGGACGACTTAGCCATGGATGCGACGCCGAGGGCCAGATGGTTGTCAACGGAATACGGGTCGTAAACGATGCTTTTTTGCATGAATCCGACGGCCTCGTCGAGGCGATTTTGCTGTTGGCGAATGACGCCGAGACCGAGCCAGGCATCGGCGATGTACGGGTTTTGCGCGATGACCTTCCAGCACAGCGATTCGGCCTGCGTAGGGTCGCCTTCCAGGAACGCCAGCTTGCTCATCTGGTTGTAGCCGTCGGTCCACTGGGGGTAGCGCTGCAGGAGGAACTGAAGGTGCTGGCGGGCCCGGTGCGTGTCGTTGGCGTACACCCGGAGCCACTTGGCGTATTGAAAGTGCAGCCAATCGCCAGGGCCGACAGCGTGGATCGCAGAGTCGTATTGCGACAGGCACTGCGCCAGATCGGGGCCGGAACGGAAGCGGCCGAAGTCCCGCTCGATTTTTTGAAAATGGTCCACCTGGTTTTGGTGATCGCTCTGCGAGGTAAAAGGCGGACGCAGGAGGCGATTGCTCATCATCTGGGCGATGGTCAGGCGGTCCAGGCCGGTGTAGCAGAGGCGCTTTTCGCATTCGCGCTGCGACAAGATCGGCCGGCCACTGGATTTTTCTTTGACCCACTGCGGCAGAGACTGGCGGACGGCATCGAAGAAGGCACTGGCGAGGATGTAGTTGCCTGCGAAGTTGAAATGGACATGGTCGTAAAACCAATCCAGCCCCGGCAGTTGATCGGCACACCGATTTTCCAGAATCGCGGCGGCATCGATGAAACGGACATTGGCCCGCGAACCGGATTTGGCGGTTTCGGCGATGATCCGGTTGATGCTCGTGTCGGCTCGAAATCGCAGCGTATCCAGATCGAGCGCGCGGCGGAAATGAAAGACGGCGTTGTCGATATCTTTTTGGCGCAGATAGAGGCGGGCGACTCGATAATGAAGATCGGCGTAGGAATCGTCGATCTCGATGGCCTTTCGCAGGGCCTCGATCGCCTGGGCGGGTTTGGAATTGCTTTCGAATTCCTCGGCCTGCTTGCAGAGGGCCTCGACCTGATGTTGCTGATCATCGGTGAATTGGGGTCGATGTTTCGATGCGAAGGGGGCACATTCCTTGAGATTGACGGCCACGGTGCTGACGACGACAGGAATCTTTTTTGCGCCGGCGATTTTGAAAATATCGGCGAGATTGTCGCGGAAATTCCGGTAGGTGGTCTGGAGGCGAGGATCGCTCAACGGGACGCTTTGGTCGAGGAACATCTCCATGCCCAGCCAGGGCACGGGGGCCCGGCCGCGATCGACGAGGGACTTCTTGAGGGCTTCGAGGGCCTGGCCGATGCGGCTGCGTTTGGCGGCCAGGTGCGCGGCGATCAGAGTGCGGCTGGATCGCAGGGGCGAAAATACGGTGCCGGCGCCGAAGGGGCCGGTGACTTCGTTGTTGCCCATATAAACGACGAAGAGGTCGGGTTCTAGGGCCGTACAGGCGCGGGCGATGCGACGGGTCACATGGGAGTTGATCGCCACGGTGGCGGCGTTGACAACCTCGAAGTTGACGCCGGGGTACTGATCGGCGAGCATGGTTTCGAGGATTCGGGGCAGGCCGAACATGGGTTCGGGGTCGCCCTGTGCGGCGGAGCTGCCGAGCACGAAGATGCGGCAGGTTCCGTCGGGTTTGGGCGTGGGCAACGCGAACGGCTGGATCATGCGGGCCATCTGCGGCTCGAAGAATTGCCAGGTAAAATACGGATTGCTGAGGGTGACTTTGTTGTCTTCGACGACGGCCGGATAGGCAAAGCCCATCGGCCGGCCGATCTTGCAGAGCACGAGGATGCCTTCGGCAGCCAGGACCGCTGCGACGGGGATCACGACAGCGACGAGGATGTGGAACAGCCACATTCGGCCCCGGGAGATCGGCGGGCGGGGAAGGGCGATTGGATCCGATTTGGATGGGCCCACAGCGGCCTGGCGGCCGGGCTGCGATGGTACCTTGCGATGATGCGGGTTATGTTTTTTCACAGGATCGGGCCATCTTCGGGATTCGGTACGGGGCGCAAGCGAAAGGCTTGCGCGACGGGAGGTATTGTACGATGATTTTTCCAAAATGGCAAGATCGTTTCGATCTTGAGCGGGGAGGAACATTATTTAACCACGGATTTCGCGGATTACACTGAAAGTGGATAATAATTTATTATATAATCACAGGAGCGGCGAAGCGAGCCAGGCCAGATCTTCGCCCCACTGGCGCAGGTGGCCGGGCTTAGAGGCCGGGGCCTTGCGGCATTCGTGGATGAGGGCGTCGATCCAGTGGGCCACCTGTTCGACCATGGCCGACGAATAGAGGAACATCGCCACTTCGTAATTGAGATAGAAGCTTCGCATGTCGAGGTTGGCCGAACCGGAAATGGCGACCTCCCGATCCACGACAATCAGCTTGGCGTGAATCATGCGTTTGGGGTGAACAAACACATGGACGCCCGATCGGTGGAGTTGGCGGAGGTATCTCCCCCGCGCCAGATCGGTAATCCAATGGTTGGAGCGGGCGGGAACTACAATCCGGATGTCACGACCCAGGCGGCTCTGGAGCATCAGGGCCCGGAACAGGCCGTCATCGGGAACGAAGTAGGGCGTCACAATCCAGATTCGTTCCTTGGCGTCATAGAGGGTGGCAAGAACGGCATCATAAAACGGATCTCCCTCGACATCCGGCCCACTGGCGACCACCTGGGCCCTGACCTTGGAATGCGATTGATTTGCGGGGTGTGCGGAATGGTCGATTCGGGCGGGATGTTGACCGGTGGCGAAGTACCAGTCCTGGTTGAAAATATCCGATAGATCGCGTACGGCAGGTCCCCTCACCTGGAAATCAGCATCAATCCAGCGCGTTGGATCCGGCGTGGGCCCCATATATTCGCCGGCGAGATTCATCCCACCCAGCATGGCCGTCTGGCCATCGACGATCACGATCTTTCGGTGGTTTCGCAAATTGGCCGACCATTTTCGATGGAGAGGCAGCATCGGCATAAAGATGCCGACCTGACCGCCGGCCTGAAGAAGAGGCGCCAGAAACCGGCCGCGATTGCGATAGCTTCCCAGTGCGTCCAACAACAGTCGGACCTGAACTCCGGACTGGGCTTTCTGGCAGAGGCGTTGGATCATCTCCCGGCCGACCGAATCGCGTCCGAGGATGAAGGTCATCACATGAATCGATTGTTCCGCGTTTTGGATCATCTCCCGGAGCGCCGAATAGGCGTCCAGTCCGTCGGCAAGCAATCGGACCTCGTTTCCGTCCCTTGCGGGTGGAAGCCCGGACGAAACCAAAACCTGCTCGGAATCGCACCGGTGTTTACCGCCTTTACTCTCCAGACTTGAATCCTTTGCATACAGTTTTTTCTTTCGGTCCGCTCGATGCCTCAATTTTCGCCCCCCAAACAACAGATAGGCAGGTACGCCGATATAGGGAACAACCACGATGACCCAGAACCATGCGATGGAGGTGGAGGGCCTTTCGTGTTCGCGAAAGACACGGGCCAGAAGAATAACCGCCAAGAAAAATCCAAGAAGCGTTTCGATATGCTGGAATAGGTAGGGGATCATTATTTCTGTCCTTCATTGTCCGAAATCAATCATTCTCAATCGATTACGAATATCATGAGAATCCTAATACAGTACTTCACAGTAGAGAGCCAAATGATCGGAGAGCGTCTGCCACGGTTTGCCCCCGAGCAATTTCGCCGCCGCCACCTTTACTCCACGACAATAGATGCGATCCAGAGACAAGACCGGTTTCCGCGCGGGGAAGGTCCGCGCCGTCTGTCCGGTGGAGGACTCAAAGACCTCCTGCGTGTGGATACTGTCCATCAGGATTGTCGTGGCCCTGCCGTACCAATCATTGAAATCTCCGGCGATGAGGATCGGACTGTCGTCGGGAACCCTTTCCCGGATTCGGCTGCATAAGGTTCGGACCTGCTTGTTGCGTCCCCAATGGAGCAGGTTGAGATGAAGACAGAAGACATGCAGGGGATCCGACAATCCCGGCAGCGCGATCATGCCGTGCAAGATGCCCCGTTTTTCGAACCGATTCGACGAGACATCCAGATTCTCCCATTCGGTGAACGGAAACTTGCTGAGTATGGCGTTGCCGTGGTGGCCGCTGGTGTACACCGCATTTTTCCCGTAGGCATAGTGGGGCCAGACCTGGTCGGCCAGATACTCAAATTGGGAGCCGTCCGGCCAGCCGGCAATATTTTTCCGATGCTTTTGATGATCCCCCAGAACCTCCTGAAGAAAGACGATGTCGGGATGGACGCGCCGCAAGGTGTCGCGCATTTGATCGAGCACGAAGGTCGAATTGCCGGCCGTAAAACCCTTATGTATGTTATACGAAAGAATCTTTAATCGATGCTCGACCGTCTTATTCATATCCATG
>PMBP01000307.1 GCA_003152975.1 Phycisphaerales bacterium
ATCGCCCGCCGTACCGTCGCCAAGTACCGCAAGCTCCTCCACATCCCCACCGCCCGCTTCCGAAAAAAATACTAAGCCGTACCATTCCCGTTAAACGGGAATCCAGATCCCTATATCCTATCTCCTAAATCCTATATCCTTATCACCAGTGACAAGCAACCAGATACTTATTTCACCGAATGCACTGATACACGAATGCCGGCGGCATGTTCGCCCACACGATCGGCGAGCGATGGACCTCGGTGAACAATCGTCGGATCTTGCGCCGGAATCGCCGCCCGGTCGGAAGAATGGATCCTTCCAGGTACCCGAATGTCGCAAATCGTCCGCCGGGCTTGAGGGCCGCCAGCGTCGCATCCAGGAGCTGGTCCCGCAGCGCCGAGTCAAACGCCGCCCACGGCAGGCCCGACACGATGCTGTCGGCCTGTTGGATCCCCCGCTCGGCCAGGATCCGGCCCAGGTTGGCCACCGAGTCTTCGACCACATCGACCTGCGGAAACCGCTGGCGCAACTGGGCCGCCATCTTCGGGTGAAACTCCACCGCCACCAGCTTGGCCCCCGGCCGCTTGACCTCCAGGATCCGCCGCGTGAAGGACCCCGTCCCGGGCCCGAATTCCACGATCACCTCGGCCGCCGCCACCCCCGCCAGATCGACGATCAGCTCGGCAAGCCGGCGCGAACTGGGGGCCACCGCCCCGATCGTTCTCGGGGCACGAAGGTATTCCCGCACAAAGGACCATACATGCCGCACAATAAATTCCAAACTATACCTTGATATGTCAGATCGAAAACCAGTGACGCCCTTGTCATTGTACCCGATCGGCCCCAATTTTCAAGCCGATCCAAAATTCCTTGCTTTTGGCCAAACCTCCGGTAGAATGGGCCGTAGAGTGTTGTGCCAGGGGAGCGATTGCCTGTGGGCAAAAGCTGAGAGCCGCGACGGATGCGGCAACCCTTCGTACCTGATCTGGGTAATACCGGCGTAGGGAGGCATACTAAGGCGAGCATGAAGCGTCGGCCGGTATGCCGACGCTTTTTTTATTGGTGAGCTATGACAGCGGTTTTTTACGAACTGAAAAATTCGATGATCGGCATCGCGGGCCTGGGCGGCCTGGGATCCAATGTCGCCGTGGCGCTGGTGCGGACCGGCGCCGGTCGGCTGGTGCTGGCCGACTTCGACATCGTCGAAGAGCCCAACCTCAACCGCCAGCAATATTTCCTCGACCAGGTCGGCCATCACAAGGTCGATGCCTGCGTGGCCAACCTTAACCGTATCCGCCCCGACAGCGACCTGGTCGGCCATAAAGTCCGCCTGACCCCCGACAACATCCCGGCGATCTTCGCCGGCTGCCATATCGTCGCCGAGTGCTTCGACCGCAGCGACCAAAAGCAGATGCTCGTCGAGACCGTCCTGTCGCGGATGCCCGACACCGCCATCGTCTCGGTCAGTGGCCTGGCCGGATACGGCCGTAGCAACGACATCGTCACCCGCCGCATCCACCGCCGCCATGTCCTCGTCGGCGACGGCGTCAGCGGCATCGGCCCCGGCATTCCGCTCACCGCCTCGCGCGTCGGTGTCGCCGCACACCACCAGGCCAACGCCATCCTCGAGCTGTTGCTCGACGGCGATCTGCGATCGCTCTGGGCCCGCCGCAACAACGGCGCGGGAATCTGATGGAGACCCCCATGCACCCAACACTGCGAATCAACGGAATGGAAAAGCAATTTCCCCAGGACCGGTTGCCCAAGACACTGGCCGAGTTGCTCGCCGAATTGAAGATCGATCAGGCCACCGTCGTCGCCGAGATCGACGGCCACATCATCGAGCGGAAAAACTTCGCCGCCGCCGCCCTGCAGCCCGGCCAGTCCATCGAGCTGGTACGCTTCGTCGGAGGCGGGTAACATGGACACGCTGAAAATCGCCGACCGCGAATTTTCCTCGCGCCTGTTCATCGGCACGGGCAAATACGCCTCGAGCGCCATCATGGCCCGCGCGATCGCCGCCTCCGGCACGCAGATGGTCACCGTCGCGCTGCGGCGCGTGGACATCGAAAACGAAAACGACAACTTGCTGGCCGCCATTGACCGGACAAAATACCTCCTGTTGCCCAATACTTCCGGCGCCCGCGACGGGGCCGAGGCCGTACGCCTGGCGCGGCTGGCCCGGGCGGCATCCGGTATCCGCTGGGTCAAGCTTGAGGTGACACCGGATCCGTATTATCTATTGCCGGACGGCGCCGAAACCCTCAAGGCCGCCGAGATCCTCGTCAATGAGGGCTTCGTCGTCCTGCCCTACATCAACGCCGACCCCATCCTCGCCAAGCGGCTCCAGGATGTCGGCACGGCCACGGTCATGCCGTTGGCGGCTCCGATCGGCTCCAACCAGGGCCTCCAGACGCGGGCGTCCATCGAGATCATCATCGAGCAGGCCACCGTTCCCGTCGTCGTCGATGCGGGCCTGGGTCTGCCCTCCCACGCCGCCGAGGCCATGGAAATCGGCGCCGATGCGGTCCTGGTGAACACGGCCATCGCCGCCGCCGCCGACCCCGTCGCCATGGCTACCGCCTTCAAGTTCGCCGTCGAGGCCGGGCGCCTCGCCCGCCTTGCCGGTGGCGCACCGCGGCAGCGCGCCGCCTCCGCCTCCAGCCCCCTCACTGGTTTTCTGCGGAACGACAATCGATGACACCCGTCGCCTCCATTCTTGCCGAACAGCAGCTCGACGACCACGCCCGCTGGGCCGGGCGCATTGAGGCCATCACCGCCGATCAGGTCCGCCGCGCGATCGCCGACGAATCCGGCCGATACACCCTCGACAAACTCGCGGCCCTCGTCAGTCCGGCCGCCGAGCCCTTGCTCGAAGAGATGGCCCAGCTCGCCGAGCAGCTCACCGCCCGGCGATTCGGCCGCACGATCCAGCTTTACGCGCCATTGTATGTCTCCAATGCCTGCATCAACAGTTGCCGCTACTGCGGCTTCAACCGCACGCACCACGGCGCCCGCACGCGGCTGTCGATCGATCAGGCCATCGCCGACGCCGACATCCTCGCCACCGAGGGCTTCCGCAACATTTTGCTCGTCAGCGGGGAAGACCCGAACTTCGTCACCATCGACTACCTCTGCGATCTGGCCGCGCGGCTTCGACCGCGCTTCAGCACAATCACCGCAGAAATCTATCCATTATCGCAGGATCAATACACCGCCATCGCCCGCGCCGGCATCGACGGCGTGACGCTCTACCAGGAATCGTACGACCGCCCGACCTACGCCCGCTGGCATCCCGCCGGCCCCAAGTCCGACTACGACCAGCGCCTCGACGCCCCCGACCGCTTCGCCTCCGCCGCCATGCGCCGCATCGGCCTGGGCGTGCTGCTGGGCCTGGCCGACTGGCGGATCGAGACCCTCGCCATGGCCGAGCACGCGAGCTCGCTGATCAAGCGTTTCTGGCAGTCGCAGCTTTCCTTCTCGTTCCCGCGGATCCGCCCGGCGCCGGAAGTCGCCGAGCAGTACGACCACCTCGTCACTGATCGCCAGCTCGTCAAGATGATACTCGCCCTGCGGCTGTGCTTTGCCGACGCTGGGCTCGTCCTTTCCACCCGCGAAAGCCCCGCCTTCCGCGACGCGATGGCCCGCATCTGCGTAACCAGCATGTCGGCCGGTTCCCGCACCAACCCCGGCGGCTACTCCGGCCACGCCGACTCCACCGAGCAGTTCGCCGTCTGCGACGCCCGCACCCCCGCCCAGGTCGCCGCGATGATCCGCACCGCCGGCCGCGAGCCCGTCTGGAAGGACTGGGACGCCGCCTTCACCGCCCCCGCAACCCCGACGGCCGCCGATGTTTGAATCCTACGACCTCAACACCTTCAAGTGGATCCTCCTGGCCCTGTCCAGCTTCCTCATCGGCCTGTCGAAAACCGGCCTGCCCGGCTTCGGCATCCTCATCGTCCCCCTCATGGCCATGGTCGTGCCCGGCATGAAATCCGCCGGCCTGCTCCTGCCGCTGCTGATCTTCGCCGACCTGCTGGCCATCTGGGTCCATCGCCGTAACTGCCTGTGGCGCCACATCTTGCGCACCGTCGGCCCCGCGCTTGCCGGCATCGTCGCGGCCTTCCTGCTCATGCGGGCCATCGGCGTCAACAATCCAGGCTCCGATGTGCTGATGAACCGCATCATCGGCGGCATCGTCCTGTTTATGCTGGCCCTTCGCTACTGGCAGACCCGCTTCCTGACCCCCGACAAGCAGGACCGCATCCCCCACAACCTCCCCTTCGCCTTGGTCATGGGCTTCCTGGCCGGCCTGACCACCATGCTCGCCAACGCCGCCGGCCCGGTCATGATCCTCTACCTGCTCTCCGTCCGCCTGCCCAAAACCCAGTTCGTCGGCACCTCCGCCTGGTTCTTCTTCATCGTCAACTGGCTCAAAGTCCCCTTCCACACGCAACTGGCAACGCTCACGCTGGAAACCTTCCTCTTGGACGCCTGCCTGATCCCAGCCATCCTCCTCGGCGGCCTGGTGGGCCTAGTTGCCCTCAAACGAATCCCACAGCACGCCTTCGACAAACTCGTTTTGGTCCTGGCTCTGGCCGCCGCCCTTAAACTCCTCTTATAGTCCCATCGGTTATCGTTTTCCCGTTCGCGGGAAAGCGATGCGGATGGTATAATGCCCTCGGCCGTTCGAGGCGCGGAGGAATGGCCGAATCGAAGACGGACACTCAGGAGAATGCCATGAACATCACCAAAATCACATTTGCCATCATGATCGGGGGGATTTCGCTGTCGGCCTTTGCCCAGCGACAGGCGCCCGTCGTTTCGCCGCAGGTCAATCCGGATCGGACGGTGGTTTTTCGTCTGGCCGCGCCGCAGGCGACAACGGTGGAGGTGTCGGCGGAGTTTTCGGGCGGCAAGAAGGCGATGAACAAGGATGACAAAGGGCTGTGGTCGATCACGCTGGGGCCGGCCGAGCCGGACCTGTACAGCTACAGCTTTTTCGTTGACGGGGTGCAGATGATCGACCCGGCGAATGCGGCCGTAAAGGTCTCGCTGCGGGCGACCGAGTCGTTGGTGGAGGTTCGAGGCGAGACGCCGCAATGCTACGAGACCCAGAATGTGCCGCACGGCCTGTTACACCGCCACCGGTATTTCGTCAAGGACATCAACCGCACGCGGTCGTTTATCGTGTATACGCCGGCGGATTACGCTGCCAACGCGACGGCCCGCTACCCGGTGCTGTACCTGCTGCACGGAAGCGGGGACAACGAGGAGGGCTGGACGGCCGTCGGGCGGGCGCATGACATTCTGGACAATCTGCTGGCGGCCAAGAAGGCCGTACCGATGCTGATCGTGATGCCGTTCGGGCAGGTGGAGGGGGACAACGGGTACACCTTCGAGAAAGATTTGCTCGGAGCGGTGATCCCGGCGGTCGAGGCCAACTACCGCACGGCGCCGGGACCGCAAAACCGGGCGCTGGCGGGATTGTCGATGGGCGGATTCCAGACGATAGATATCGGGATCAAAAACATGGACACCTTCGCGTGGCTGGGGGTATTCAGCGCCGGGATCCGCGGGGATTACGCCAAGGTTCACGAGGCGTTTTTGCCGCAGGCCAACAGCAAGCTCAAGCTTTTGTGGGTGGGGATCGGAAAAGACGACTTTCTGTTTCAGAATTTCACGGATCTCCAGAAACTGCTGGACGAGCAGAAGATCCGCTATACGGTCAAGATCACCGAGGGCGGGCATTGGTGGCGGCTGTGGCGGCGGTATCTGGACGAGCTGATGCCGCTGCTGTTCCGGGAGAACGGTCAAAAGTAACCTCGGATTTCACGGAATAAGGATAATATATAATACTACAACGCTATACGTGACCA
>PMBP01000479.1 GCA_003152975.1 Phycisphaerales bacterium
TGTAACCGCTGGCACCGGCTTTGAGCATTTTGGCGACGATGGCTCCGTCGCTGTGGGTGGACAGGGCCATGACCTTGACTCGGGGATTGTCGGCGAGGAGTTGTCGCGTGGCTTCGATACCGTTGAGGTTGGGCATGCCGATATCCATGACGACGATATCCGGGCCGAACTCCTTGGCCATGTTGATGCCGGAACGGCCATCGGATGCCTGGCCGACAATTTCGATGTCCGGGAGACGCTTGAGCAGGGCACACATGCCTTCCCGCATGATTTCATGGTCATCAACAAGAAGGATTCGGGTGGGCATGGCGGCGCGGTCCTCTATGGATTCCGGATTGGGAAATCGAGACAACGGTATGAGGACTCAGAATACAGAATATGAGAAGCCGAAAGGAAGGGACGGCACCGCCGATTTCCAAGCGTAAAACATTTCCGTTTCACATAATTCTCCCAGACCATCGCCCGAATCCTCATTCACCCATTGCAGATGCCGAATCATTCCTTCGTCCGGTTCCATCGGATCGCATCCCGCGGCTCAGGTACACACCTACCACTATATCTGATATGGGCGGGCAATGCAAACATGTTTTTGGGCGATATCGGGGGGAATTATGGAGTAGTACAGGACATGGATGGACCTGATTTTGGGGCCGAGCGAAGGATTTCGGCGGGTTCGGTTCAGCCGCCGACGGTGACATATTCGTTTCGGGCCTGGCCAATGAGTCGGAGCATCTGTTCGGCCTGGGTCTGAATCCGGGGGTCGGGATGGGTGACGCGGGCATTCCACTTCTGATATTCTTCGTTGAGCCGCAGGCGTGCCTGTTCGGGGGTCATATCGGGCCGGATCCCGAGGATGAATTCGAGGTTGTCCTGGTTCTGGGAGTCCATGGGAAGCAGTTTTTGGGCCATGGCGCGAAACTTGGCGGGATCCACGGCCAGGGCGGCGGCGATCTGCTCGAGCAGGGCCGTTTCGGTCTGGGTGATGCGGCCGTTGGATGCGGTAATCAGGATGCACAGGCGGATCATCTGATAGCGTTCGGAGCTGGACAGGTTGGGGGCGATGTCGCAGCAGGCGGTGATAATTTCCAGGGCGGAGGTTTCGATGGGTTCGCCCAGCATTGTCTGGAAGGATCCCGGAAGGAGTTCGGTCAGTCGGGCCTTGTGGTCGGGCTGGGCGACATTGCGGATCTTGTGCTGGATCCAGTCCTGGAGGATTTTTATGGATTCCTTGGACAAGGGGCCCGACAGCGAGCCGACGGCGACGGCGATCTGCAGGCAGACGCCTTCGGCGAACTGGTCGAGATCGTTGTCGGCGGCCTCGGGAGTCACGGAGGCGAGTTGGGTAACGCCGGCGGTTGCGACGGACCGGATTCGCCAGGGGATCGTGGTCGAGGCGGTTTGGAGGGGCGTATCCTCGCCGCGGGGGAACAAGGTGATGGCGAATTGGAGTTTGCGGTCGCCCGGATGGGACAGAATCAGGGCGTCGGCTGGACATTTTAAAATCTGGACCCAGTGTGACAGAATCGAGTCAGGATCGGGGACACGACCGTTGTAGCCCCGGAACACGAATTCGGGTTTGTCCGGGGAGAACCGCCACGCCTCCGCCGAGGTATGGACGGGCCGGGAATGGCGGACGCCTTCGGTGACATCCTGGATGCGGAGTTGTATGTCGGTCTCACACTGTCTGTAGGGGACTCGGGTGCGGCCGCGCATACGGATGGAAAAATACGTGCGAGGTTTTTCGTTTTCGATTTCCTGGAGGACATCCACCCGGCAGGCAAAGTGATCGGGATCCCGTCGGTCGCCGAGGCCGCCGCGTGCGGCGTGATTGCCGCGGTTGCCATAGGCCATACGGAGCCAGACAATCCCGGTTGCGATGACCAGGGTGACAAACAACAGTTGCGGAAGATGGTGTTGAAGCCAGATCATTCCACTTTGAAGTTCTGTAATTCGGTCGCTCGGTTTTGGACATTGGTTTCGTTCAATTCGCCGTTGTTTTCGGCGCAGAACTCGACATCCAGCTTGCGTCCGGACTCTTCGTCTTCGAACGAGCAATGCATACGCTGGTTGAGGTCGTAACTGTAGGTCACCTTGATCGGACGGTTGGCGGGGCGGTTGGGCGGCAGCTCGAAGCATTCGGTTGCGATCTTGTTGACATAGTCGGGATCTTTGTCTTCGCCCTGGGTGATGGTGACCTGGAGCTGGGTTTGTCCGGCGACCATGGTGAAGAAACGCTGGGTGGACTGGCAGGGCAGCGGGGTATTTTTCTTGAGGATGATCGAGTTCTCAATGACATACTGGCCGGTTTCGGGGTCGCGGGGAGCGCAGATTGTGCCGTAGCTGTGGTTGCAGACATCGCGGAGCTTGACATCTTTGAGTCCGCCGGCGATTCCCTGGCTGACCTGGTCGGGATTTTCGCGTAACTGGACCAGGCCGGCCTGGATGGCGGCGCCGAGAGCGACGCATTCATCGACATTGACGGCGTTCTCGGGGGGGGAGCCGAATTTGGATTCGATGTGCTGGTGGACCAGCGGGATGCGGGTACTCCCGCCGGTCAGCAGGACCTTGTGGATGTCGGAGGGTTTGCATTTGGCCTCCTCCAGGATGACCTCGACGAGGATGTCGGCGCGGGAGATCAGGGGTGCGATGGCCTGCTCGAACTGTTCGCGGGTGATCTCGACGCGAAGACTGCCGGCCGTGCCATAGAGAATTTTTTTGGCGGAGGGGCGGCGGGAGAGGGTTTTTTTGACATCCTCGGCCTCGTCCTCGTACTTGGCCTGGTCTTCGGGGCTGTTAATCAGCTCGACATTGAACTTTTCGCGGTATTGTTGCTGGAAGAGTTCGATGATTTTCATATCGAAGTCGATGCCGCCGAGGGCGTGGTCGCCCTGCGAGCAGAGGATGCGGATGTCGTGGCCGCAGACTTCGAGGATGGTGACATCGAATGTTCCTCCGCCGAGGTCATAGACCATGACTTTGCCTGAGACCTCGCAGGTGGTGGCGTAGTAGAGGGCGGCGGCGACGGGTTCGTTGACGATGCCGATGACATGGAGGCCGGCGAGCTTGCCGGCATCCATCGTGGCCTTGCGGCGAACCTCGTCGAAGTGGGCGGGGACGGAGATGACGACATCGCGGATGTCGCCGTTTTCGCGGGAGCTGTCCTGCTTGAGTTTTTTGAGGATCAGGCTGGAGATTTCCTCCGGCGTCCAGGATTTGCCGTCCAAACACTTTTGGAATCCGCGGTCTCCCATGTGCCGCTTGATCCAACGGACGGACCGGTCGGGATTGAGGTGTCGGGAGTTGAGGGCCTCGATTCCGACGCGGATGATCTTGCTATCCTCCTCGTCGAAATAGACGATCGAGGGCGTGATCCTTTCGCCTTCCGCATT
>PMBP01000276.1 GCA_003152975.1 Phycisphaerales bacterium
TCCTCAGGGCATCGCAAACGGCCACGACGGAGCATAGCCCTCCACCCGGGCCGCCGCCCGTCGTGGACCATTGTATATCGGGGACCCCAATGGGGGCAACTTTATTTCGGTTCGGCCATGGAGCCGATGAAGGCGTTGCAATGACTGACCGATGCGTCGATATCGGCCGAGAGACTATCCATGTGGCCGCGGAGCTGGGTGAGTTCTTCCTCCAGCGACACAACGATCAGGGCGTTGAGACTGTGCTTGATGTTGAGGAGCTGGTCGTTCATGGAGTTCATCACCGGCGTGATGCGGGCCGAGACGCGGTCCATCGAATCGGTCATGGTGACATATTTCTCGCGGGTCTGCTGCATCTTGACCTCGCTGAGTTTGCGCATCTGCTCGTTGGTGAACTCGTCGAGCTCCTTATGCCATTCCTGGAAGAGGACCTGGCCGATGCTCTTGACATTGGCGATCTGGCCACGGAGCTCGGAGGCCTTGGAGTTGCAGGTATCGTATTCCTTCTTCAGGATGACATACTTGCTTTCGAGTTTGGCGCCGCTTTCCTTATAGNNGCTGCATGGCCAAAGCAAAGGTCTTTTTGGTCTCTTTCATGGAGTCGCGTGTATCCTGCACCCGACTGAGCATGACCTGGCGTTTGGGCGTTCCCATCGCCTCCTGAAAACTATAACCCAGGGAATTATTGCATCCCTGTGAACTCAGAATCAAAACCAACGCTATCGTCATCCCTATCGTTTTCATGATCGAATCCTTTCTATCGAAAGACCATCTCCGCCAATCTTCTTCTATATTCTATCCTCCATCGTTATCGGCTGTTCGTCAGGATTTTGGTTAATCGCATGAGGATCGTTCCAGGTCCGAGAAAATCGCCGATACCCATCAATACGGCTGTTTTCGGGTATCCGAAAACCGATTTTCTTAACCGTTCGGGGGGTCGGTCGCTATACTATCGCCCATGAATCGTGGAAAACTGTTATTGAAAAGTTTCGGTTGCCAGATGAACAAGCTGGACTCGTCGCTGGTCGTGTCGGCGCTGCAAGAGGCCGGGTACGACCTGACGGACTCGGTCCGGGATGCGGATGTGGTCCTGATCAACACCTGTTCGGTCCGGGGCCACGCCGAGGATCGGGTGCTGTCGAATCTGGGCCACCTCAAACACCTCAAGAAAACCCGGCCGGAGCTGGTCGTGGCGGTAATCGGGTGCATGGCCCAGCGGCTGGGGCCGGAGTTGCTCAAGCACCCGGCGGTCGATCTGGTGGCCGGGCCGTCGCAGCTTCCGCAGGTGCCGGACCTGATCGCGCAGCTCCGCGGGCAGCACGACAAGCTGCTGGCCATAACGGACGACATCCGTCGGCCGGTCTCCGAGGCCGAAGACCAGGCACTGGATACCTTCGAGCAGGACTTCGACTCCGACGAAAACCAGCTCCCCGGGCAGGCCTTTGTCCGGATTATGCGGGGCTGCAACAAGTTCTGCTCGTACTGCGTGGTTCCCTTTGTTCGCGGGCCCGAGCAATCGCGCTCGCCGGCAGCCATCGTCGAGCAGGCCCGCAAACTGTCCGACCGCGGCATTCGACAGGTCACCCTGCTGGGCCAGACGGTCAACTCCTACCGACATGTCGAAGGCGACCGGACGGTTACGCTGGTCGATCTGCTGGAGCGCATCAGCCGGATCGACGGGATTCATTGGATCCGGTTTATCACCAGCCACCCCAAGCCGTTCGACGAGCGGATTTTTCAGGCGATGGCCGACAATCCCAAGGTCTGCCGCTACCTGCACATCCCCGCGCAGAGCGGCTCGGACCGAATCCTCAAGGCCATGAACCGGGGTTACACCTGCGACGATTATATCCGCCTGATTGACGGGGCCCGGCGGATCGTGCCGGATATTGCCGTCGCGGGCGATTTTATCGTGGGCTTTCCCGGCGAGACGGACGAGGATTTTGAGGACACCTGCGAACTTGTGCGGCGGATCCGATACAAAAACTGCTTCATCTTCAAGTACTCCCCCCGTCCGGGAACTCGTGCGGACCAGAAACTGGCCGACTCGGTGGCCGAGGAGGTTAAAAAGCGTCGCAACATCTCCCTGCTGGACCTGCAAAACAAGATTAGCGAACAAGAGAACCGTAATTTTATCGGACAGACCGTCGAAGTTTTCGTCGAGGGTCCGAGTAAGAATCCCCATCTGAATGCATCCGAAACCCAGGCACTCCCGCAACTTGTCGGCCGGACTGGGTCGGATTCCATTGTGGTCTTTCCAGGCCCTGCCAATTTGGCAGGATCATTCCTTTCCGTCCGAATTGCCAAGGCGAGTGCCTTGACGCTCTTTGGAGAAGTTGCCCCTCAGTCTTGACAAGTTTAGCGAATCTACCCAATTTACCATGTCAGACAAGTTTTTGGCTCATACTCTCCGTATTTTTCCCGATATATAGAGTATGAGAACGATCAAGTACCATTTCTTCCAATTGGGAAGGAATGATCAATTGAACCGATGGGAGATGTTGTCCCTTGAGGTATCCGTGCGCGATTTCCTTAGTTGAAACGAATTACCGAACCCGATGACTCCGCGTCCGAAAATTCGTTCCCGACACCAGACAGACAAACCATCGGTTTGCCCTGTCAATCGTGCATTCGATTCGTCTCCGTTTCCATCGCGATCCCATCCAGCTTTGTCCAATTTGCCAGCGATCATGCTCGATGACCGTCAGGGGTTTACCCGAAGTTTCGATCCGAACTGCACCCATATTCCCTTTGAGGTCTTCGTGACCGATCGGATTCTTCATTGTTCAATCCGTATGGTATCCCGACCGGTCCCGCTTTCCGAACTGGTCCCCATGGCCTGTCAACTGTCCCAGGTGATCATCGAAGCGACCAGCCGCAGGATTGAGGAATCCGACGGCCGGATTGCCTGCCGCAAGGGGTGCGCGGCCTGCTGTTCGTATTTGATTCCCATTTCCCCGGCCGAGGCCTATCACCTCCGCGACGAGATCTTCAAATTGCCGCAACTGGAACAGAAGACTTTGTTCCGATCCTGTCAACATACCACGCGTCAACTGGTCGATCACCGAATCCCGGACATTCTCTTTTCCCCAACCCAGGAGCACGAGGAACGACTGGAAATCCTGTCCGACTGGTACAAAGTCATGAATCTTCCGTGTCCGTTTCTGGTCAACCACGCCTGTTGCCTTTATGATTCCCGTCCTCTGGCCTGCCGCGAGTATTTCGTCACCAGCCACCCCTCTTTGTGCCGGCCGGAATCGACCGAGAAAGCGACGCGGGTTCCGATGCCTCTCCGGATCGCCGAGGTTCTCGCCGAGACCTGTCGGATCCTTGAAGATGGTGAAACGAGCATTCTTCTTCCCCTGCTGCCGTCGTTTCTGCAGGACAATTCGCGGCGATCGTGGGCGTTGTATCCGGCCGAACAGGTCGTATCGACCTTCCTGGAAACGCTCAACGACTATACCCAACGAAATTGCATGAGCGGCTGCGACGAATCGGCGAAGTAAGTTCCCTGCGTCGTGAGGTGCATCCGCGGCGGCCCCCCCGGCGTATGAATATGGAAAGCCCCCTGCCGCGAGAACTCAAAAAATCCGCAATCCGGAAAAATTTACGGGCATTTGGCCGATGGATACGGTAAACATACGCAGGTATTTTCTTCCCCTTTCGTGAGACTAAGCGTGGATAACGAAGCATCGAAAATTGAGCGGCAAGATTCAAGGACAAGCGGAATTCCCCGCCAGACGGGAGGGGCGTCTTCGTACGGATTCGGCGCGTCGACGGCCAGCGTCTGGGTCGCGGGAATCGTTTCCCTGATCATCGCCGGGCTGCTGACGGGTAACTGGATCGAGATGAAGTTCGTCTTTCCCCTGCGCGAGAACAAACTGCTGGACCTGCGTGAGGCCTGGGCCAAAAACCCGACCAACGAACAACTGGCCGCCGATGTGCGAGTCCTCGACGAGCGGCTCCGCGGGATGCGGGTATCCCGCCAGTCGTTTGCCACGCTGGGAGCGATTGGGCTGTTGGCGTTTGCGGCTATCGCGATCGTCGCGCTGAAGGTCGCGGCGCGGTATCGAACCGCCCTGCCGATGCCGCATCTCGATCCGGATGCGGCTGCACGGCAGATCCAGGCGGCCCGCCATAACCGGTACGCCGTCGCGGCGGGACTGGGGATTCTGGGCCTGGCATGGCTGATTTTATACATGATTCCGACACCACAATACCCGGAATCGGCAACCGCCGGAATTGCTCCGACCGACCCAACGACAACCCAGGTTCCGCCCGGGACCGATTCGCAAAAGCCATCGCTTCCGCAGCCAACCGCCCACCCGTCGCCCGGCAAACCGGCGGTGGCGCCGCCCACCCTCGACGAGCTGAAGGCCAACTGGCCAAGCTTCCGGGGGTTTGACGGCTCCGGCGTTTGCCCCCATGCCGACATCCCTGCCGAATGGGACGGCCAGTCCGGCAAGAATGTCGCGTGGAAGACACCTCTGGAGGGGCTGCTGCCCGGCAACAATTCGCCGGTGATCTGGGGCGACCGCATCTATTTTTCCGGCGCCACCCAGAAGGCATTTCGGGTTTATTGTTTCTCGGCCGCCGACGGCAAGCTGTTGTGGAAGACCGAGGTCCCCTCGCTGGACAAATCCCCGGAGCCGCTGGAACTGTCGGAGGAAACCGGGTACTCCTCCAACACGATGGCCGTCGATAACGCGCGGGCGTATGCGATCTTTTCCACCGGCGACATCGCCGCGGTCGATCCGTCGGGCAAGCTGCTGTGGAACAAGTGCCTCGGCCGGCCGCAGAGCACCTACGGCTATGTCGCGTCGCTGGCGGTATTTCAGGGGCGTCTGATCGTGCAGTACGATCAGGGTGCCGTGGAAGACAAGCTCTCCAAGCTCATCGCCCTGGACGGCGCGACGGGCCAGGTGGTCTGGCAGACGCCCCGCCCGGTCGCCAATTCCTGGAGCAGCCCGATCGTGGTGCCCTTCGGGGCTTCGTGGCAACTAATCGCCACGGCCGATCCGCTGGTCGCCGCGTACAATCCCGCCGACGGCAAGGAACTGTGGCGGGCCCAGTGCATCGGCGGCGACATTACCCCCTCACCGATCGTCGCGGCGGGCAAAGTGCTGGCCATCGAGCCGTATAACGCGGTGGTCGCCGTGAAGGCCGACGGGACGGGCGATGTCAGCAAGACGCATGTGACCCCGATCGGAGATCTGTCTATTCCGGATATAACAAGCCCCATTTCAGACGGCCGCTTCGCCTGGCTGCTGACCACCGAAGGCGTGCTGACCTGTTACGACATCCGCGACGCGGCTCCCGCCCCCATCGACGACGCCCACACGAAAAATCCCCGCTTCCGCTGGGAGCACGAGTTTCAGAAGGAATCGTTCCACGCCTCGCCGGTGCTGGTGGGCCAGACGCTCTACCTGCTCAGCGCCAAGGGCCGGACCTATCGCGTGGCCGCGGCGGAGACCTTCCAGCAGATCGGCGTCAATACCCTGCCGGACAAGTTCTCGGCCACGCCGGCCTTTTTGTCCGGCCGGATCTTTCTGCGGGGCGCGGCATTTCTGTGGTGCATTCAGGCACCGAAATAGGCCAAGGGGCATATCCAGAGATTGATTATTGACTATTGAATAGTGACTATTCAACCGATATACAATTCTGAAACCCGTGAAATCATCTGGCAAGGAAATCCGAATGACCGAAGCTGAAAAGCCCCGAGCAAAATCCAGCCGATTCCGGATGACGATCGCGATCGGCGCCGTCGTCCTGATCGCGATCCTGATCCTGTTGGGGCCGCGGCTGGTGCCGTTGGCCCGGTGGTTTGTGGATTTTGTCCTGCATTTGGACAAGCACCTCGGTGATATGATTCAGCGATTCGGGTTCTGGATCTACGGCATCCTGTTTGTCATTCTGTTTTGCGAAACGGGCCTGGTGGTCACGCCTGTTTTGCCAGGCGATTCGCTGCTGTTTGCCGCCGGCGGTTTTGCGGCCACCGGCGATCTGAATCTGGCGGTCCTGCTGACCTCGCTGGCCGCCGCGGCCATCCTCGGCGACAGCGTCAACTATTCCATCGGGCGGTATATCGGCACATCGGTCGATACGGCCAACAGCCGCTGGATCAAGCGGGAACATCTGGAACGCACGCATGCCTTCTTCGAGCGGTACGGTGGCAAGACGATCGTAATCGCTCAATTTGCGCCGTTCCTGCGGACTTTCGCACCGTTTGTGGCGGGCGTGGGGCGGATGAGCTACTCGTTCTTCGCGTTTTACAATATTCTCGGCGTGCTCCTGTGGGTGGCGACCTTCGTGTTGGGTGGGTATTATTTCGGTCAGGTACCCTTTGTGAAAAAGCATTTCACGGTTTTCATCCTGGCGATTATCTTCGTTTCCCTGATCCCGGCGGTCGTCGAATTCCTCCGGGCCCGCAAGGCACACCCCGCCAAAAAACCGTAGTCTCGCACTCGGATCCCCTCGGTTCTCGATCAACGCCACCGTTGACAGAATGGGCCGCATTTTGTACCATGGCCGTTCTGATTTGACGAGAGGAATCCGAATGTCTCAGAAAGACGCCAAACACAGCTATAAAGACACATTGAACCTGCCGAACACGACCTTCTCGATGAAGGCCGATCTGGTTCATCGCGAGCCGATCCAGCGCAAGGCCTGGGCCGAGCAGAATATCTACGCCAAGATTCTCGCATCCCGCAAGGACGCCCCGCTGTATATCCTGCACGACGGCCCGCCGTATGCCAACGGTGACATCCACATGGGTCATGTCGTCAATAAGACCCTCAAGGATTTCGTGGTCAAGGTCAAAACCATGAGCGGCTATCGGGCCCCGTATGTCCCCGGCTGGGATTGTCACGGGCTGCCGATCGAGGCCAAGGTCAACACCGAGCTGGGCGAAGCGGTCCGGACGATGGACAAGCCCACTATCCGCAAGAAATGCTACAGCTACGCGATGAAGTACCTGCGAAAGCAGGTCGAGCAGTTCCAGTCGCTGGGCATCTTCGGGGATTTCGAGCATCCGTATTTGACGATGGACTCCGGCTACGAACAGGGGATACTGGAGGTCTTCGCCGAGCTGGTGGGGCACGGTCTGGTCTTTAAACAGCTTCGGCCGATCCACTGGTCGGTCGGCTGCGAAACGGCGCTGGCCGACGCGGAACTGGAATACGAGGACATCACCTCGCCGAGTATCTTCGTGAATTTTCCCGTGCGCCAGGAATCCGCAGGCAAGCTCCGCGAATTGGGGCTGGCATCGGACCCGGCGGCCAAGGTATGTTTCATGATCTGGACGACCACGCCCTGGACGCTGGCGGCGAATCTGGCGGTGGCGGTGCATCCGCACCTGGACTATGTCGGCGTCACCTACACCAAAGACGGCCAAAAATGGACTTCGATCGTCGCTAATGAACGATTGGCGGCGGTGGTCAAGGCGGCCGGATGGAAGGAAGGCGAATACCAGACCAGCTCCTCTGTGCGGGGCAAGGAACTCAAGGGGCTTCGATATCACCACCCCTTCGTCGAGACCAACCCGACGGACAAAGACGCCTGGTTCGTCATCAACGCCGAATTCGTGACCATCGAAGACGGCACCGGCATCGTCCACATCGCGCCGGGCCACGGAACCGAAGACTACCTCGCCGGGCGGCAGAACGGTCTGGCCATTTATTCGCCCGTCGGCAACACCGGGGCGTACGACAACACCGTCCCCGAATGGCTGCGCGGCAAGAAGGTGCTCGAAGTGGACCGCCAGGTCAACGACCGCCTGCACAAGATCGGCCTGCTCGTCCGTGAAACGCAGATCGTGCACAGCTACCCACACTGCTGGCGGAGCAAGATGCCCGTGATCTTCCGGGCCACCGAGCAGTGGTTCATCGGCGTCGATCGCGAGATCCCCAAATTCGGCAAGAGTTTGCGGAAGTTGGCGCTCGATCAGATCGGCGGCGTCGAGTGGATCCCCGGCTGGGGTGAAAAACGCCTCCGCGGGATGCTCGAGTCGCGCCCGGACTGGTGCATCAGCCGCCAGCGGGCCTGGGGCCTGCCGATCCC
>PMBP01000182.1 GCA_003152975.1 Phycisphaerales bacterium
GATATCGGCGGCGGCACGACGGAAGTGGCCATCATGAGCTTGGGCGACATCAGCGTGTGCCAGTCGATCCGCATCGGCGGCGACGACTTCGACGAATCGCTGATCAACCACCTCAAGCGGACCTACAATCTCCTGATCGGCGAGCCGCGGGCCGAACAAGTCAAGATCCAGATCGGCTCGGCCGCTCCGCTGGAGCAGGAAATGACGATGGAGATCGCCGGCCGGGACACCATTTCGGGCCTGCCGCGCAAGATNNATCATCGAGACGGTCATGCGGACGCTGGAAAAGGCCGAGCCGGAACTGGCGGCCGATCTGATCGAAAACGGCGTGCACATTTGCGGGGGCGGGTCGCTGCTGCGGGGGATGGATGTGGTTCTGGCCAACGCCACCGGCCTGAAGGTCATTCATGTGGACGATCCTCTGTCGTGCGTGGCCCGGGGAACCAGCGTGTTCCTGGAGAACCTGGAGATCTGGAAAAACGCGCTCGATGACGGCGGCCGGAGCTGGGAATAACCCCCCTTCCGTCGGGTCATCCGACGCGCATTCCTTTTTAGCCCTCGGCCCGTTTCGGCCGATACAACAGGTATGGCACAGCATCTGAATATCTCGCGCGGGACCATGTTCTTTGTCCTCCTGACGGCAGGCATCCTCCTGCAGATCACGGCCCATGACACGACCAAGATTCTCGGCTACCGCTTTCAGCAACTCGCCGGTCCGGTGTTGCGGATCCGCCGAACAGTCGAGCCGTCCAATCCTTTGCCTCCCAAAGACAGTCCCGGCCAGTTCGTTTCGCAGGCCGAATACAACAAGCTGATGACGCGGTATAACAACGAGCACGCCGAGTTACTGGCACTGGAAAAGCGGTATTCGGAATTGGCCCGCATCCGGACCTCCCTGCCCAAGCCCGGTCCGGGCCTGATCGTGGCCGAAGTGATCCAGACGGCGATTACTCCCAACCAGCGGGAACTGACGCTCAATCTCGGCGCGCAGGCCAAGTTCGTCAAGCCGGGCTATTATGTCATGGGCAACGACACCATCATCGGGACGATCAGCGATGTCTTCAAATCCACGGCCCGGGTTCGATTGGTAACGGATGGCCATCATGTTCTCCCGGCCGGAATTCTACTGGAGGGAGCCAAAGACTATATCCCGACCCAGATCAACGGGGCCGGAGACGATACCTGCAAAATCCGGCTATTGCCGCGGAAGGATTACGACATTCAGACGGGCAACGCGGTCTTTGCGATGAAACGGACGGGCTTTCTGGAAACGCCCATCCTGATCGGCAAGGTCTCGGCCGTTAAGCCCGACGAAAAATCACCGCTGTTGTGGGATGTCACCGTGCAACCGGCCTGCGATGTCGAGACGCTGGCGACCGCGACGGTGATCGTGATGGACCCGCCGGACGAAACCGGTCCATAGCTTCCGCATCTCGGAGACGCCTCGATGAAATGGTCGCGATTTTTGTTGGTGATTCTGGTGGTGATGCTGCTGGACGCCGGTCAATGGATGCAAATCCTGGCCGTGGGCCCCCAGCAGATCCGGCCGGACCTGCTCTTGATTGCCCTGGTCTTTTTCGCGGGCAACTGCGCGGCGGGCGAGGCGATGTACGCCTCGTTCCTGATCGGCTTGGCGGCGGACCTGTCGTCCGAGGGATCGGTGATCGGGCCGTGCCTGCTGAGCTTCGGCGTGTTCGGCACGCTGCTGTCGCAGATTCGGCGGGTGGTGATGATCCACCGCTTCGTGTTTCAGGCCCTCACCATCTTCGTGACGGCCCTGCTGGTCCTGCCTTCGATGTACCTGCTGATCTACGCCAAGACGAGACAGGGTCTGTCCCATCCGGCGACGGCGATCCTCGGCGGCGCCGTTTATACCGCTGCGGTCGGGCCGATCCTCTGGAAGCTGCTGTCGATTCTGGGCGGGTGGCTGGGTTTCCACCAGCCGCCGCCGTATGCGATGCGCCGCTATGTATAAGCAGCGATTGAACATCTGTGTCTTTCTGGTCCTGGCGGCCGCGGGAATCTGCCTGACCCGGTTAGTGTATCTCCAAATCGCCTGCCGGGACGAAAGCCGCGCCCAGATGGTCCACGAAGAGGTGTACCGGCCGATCTCGCTGCCGACAGTTCGCGGTTCGATCCAGGACCGCCAGGGCCGCACGCTGGCCTACGACAGCCCGGCCTTTTATCTGCACATCAACTACCGCCTCAGCCGCCTGCTCGATGACCGCGTCTGGGAAGCGATGATCCAGTCCCAACTGCGGGACGACAAGACCCGCGACGAGGTCGAACTGTTTCTGCACAACGAATACGCCAAGGACAAGGCCGCCCTCGATCAGATCCTGCACCTGTGCGCGACGATCCGCAAGTGCGACGCCGACGACATCCGCGAGATTTTGCGATCGACCAACGAGACGATCTGGCGACTGCGACGGCATTTGGCATGGCGGAAAAAATTTCCCGACGCGGCCAACATCCCCGACGCCGAGAAGGACAAGGTTTTGTCGCCATCCGACATCCTCAAGATCGACATTGTCGAGATGCACAAGGGCTACCCGGTCATCGAACTGAAGACCGAGCAAGAGCGATACCAGGTCCAGGTCGAAACGGCCGGCCTGGCCGATGTCGAAATCCTCCCCGAACCCAAGCGGATCTATCCCTTCGGGTCCACGGGCTGCCAGATCGTCGGCTGGGTGGGACCAGCGCAGCCCCAGGAAAACGCCCTGTTTCCCGAGGATGAATACGCCCAGTATCTGCCCAACGAGGTCTCCGGCAAGGATGGCGTCGAGCGAATCTGCGAGGCGATGCTTCGCGGGCGGCGCGGCGAGGTTACCTACGACAAGGAAGGCGATATTCTCGACAAGAAAAACACCCTGTTCGGCAAGGATGTACGCCTCACGCTGGACATCCGCCTGCAACAGAAGATCGAACAGATCCTGACCGACCCCAACGACGCTTCCGGCACCGCCCCCGGCATGGGTGTGGTGGTGATGGATGTCGCCAGCGGGGATATTCTGGCGATGGTGTCCCGGCCGACCTTCGACCTGAACCGGATCCGCGAGGACTACGCCCGCTACCTGAAAAATCCCCGCAAGCCGATGACCAACCGCTGCTTAGCCGAACATTATCCCCCCGGATCCTCCATTAAACCGATCATCCTGCTGGCGGGCCTTGAAGAACACAAGATCACGGCAACCGAGGTCATCTCCTGCCCGGCGCAGGCCGCCGAGAACGGCTGGCCCAACTGCCTGCTGTTCCGCCAGTATCACAGTTGCCACGACTGGAAGTGGCCGAATTTCGCCCGCAACGCCATTCGCGGGAGCTGCAATGTCTATTTTTCACGGCTGGCCAGCCGGCTGGAGGTCCCCGCGATGCAGCGGTGGCTGTGGGAGTTCGGGTTCGGTCGACGGATTCTGCCGGGACCGGAACTGGAGCCCTATCTTCGCCAGCAGATCGAGGGACCGGACCGCTTCTTTCCCGAATCGCCGGGGATTATTTCGCTGGAACCGGTGTATGACCGCTCGGCGACGGTGCAGGATATCCCGACCATGCCGGCCACGGAGAAACGATGGTTCGGGATCGGCCAGGGCAACCTGCGGGTGACCGTGCTGCAGGTGGCCAACGCCTTTGCGGTGATTGCCCGCGGCGGCGTATTCAAAAATCCGCGGCTATTCGCCTCCGACGAAGCGCCCACAGGCGACGCCGAGCGGCCGCTGAAGATCGCGGCGTCCTCGCTGGCGGTGGTGCTGGACGGGATGCACGCGGTGGTGTACGAAGAGGGCGGAACCGCTAACAAGGTCTTCGCCGGTAGCGATTTTGACAAGCGATCCATGACGATCTACGGCAAGACTGGCTCGACCGAGAGACCCTACCACGCGTGGTTTGCGTGCTGGGCGACGGATCCTTCGGGCCGGGCCGTCAGCGTGGCGATCCTGGTCGAGGGCGGAGCCAGCGGAGCCCGCGACGCCTGCCCGATCGGCCGCAGGGTGTTGGAAGTCTGTAACGAATTCGACTATATCGGAACGCCGCTTCGATAGAAATAACCGCATCCGATAACGGAATTGAATGGGGTCTTATTGCTCCGGCTGCTGGGTGTGGCGATACTTAAGAATTTCCTCCATAATCTCCTTAAATACCGGCGCCGCGACCCGGCCGCCGGAATAGCCCTTACCCAGCGCCCGGTTGGGCCTGCCGATCGAGACCAGGACCATCAACTCCGGTTTTTCCGGCGGGGCCCCGCCGACAAAGGACGCGATGTAGTTGGCGGTGTCGTACCCACGGCCGCCCGGAATGGCGATGTTGGCCGTGCCGGTTTTGCCGAAGGTCTGGATGTCCTTGAGCTTGGCCTGATCGCCGGTGCCCTCGTTGACCACTGCCACCAGGGCCTCTTCGCGGATCCATTTGGCCACCTCGGGCTTGATGATGTAACCGGTCAGCGGCGCCGGATACACATATTTGCGGATCGTCCCCTGGTCATCGACGACGGCCCTGACGATGTGCGGCGCCACGGCGCTGCCTCCGTTGGCGATGATGCAGTAGGCCCGCAGGATCTGGATGGCCGTGACGGAGATGGCGTGACCGAAGGGAATTCGCGTCACGGTCCAGCCGTCCCATTTGTTGGTCGGGCGAAAGATTCCCGCATCCTCGCCGGGCAGGTCCAGGCCCGTCGACTGGCCGAAACCGAACAGCCGCAGTCCGTCATGGAGCCGCTTTTGTCCAAGTTTGAGGCCGATCTTGGCCATGCCAATATTGCTCGACTTGGCGATGATCATCTTGACGCTGAGATTGCCATAGACATGGTTCATGTATTCGCTGATCTTGTAGCGGGAGAAGTAGCCGTTCTCGCAGAAGATCACATCGTTGTAATCGATCGCGCCGGCGTCAAGCGCAACGGACGCGGCGATGGGCTTGAAGATACTGCCCGGCTCGTAGGGATCGGCCACCACGCGGTTTTTCAACGGGTCGTTTTTTCGGGCGGCATACTCCGAAAAATTCGTCGGGTCATAATCCGGCAGCGACACCATCGCCAGGATCTCGCCCGTCTGGGGGTTCATGACGATCATCACGCCGCGCTTGAGGCCGGCGCGACGCATCGCCCAGGTGACGGCCTTCTCCGCGAGCTTCTGCTCCCGGGTGTCGATCGTGAGGTTGAGCGAATCGCCTGCCTGGGCTGCTCGATCCGTCGTCAGGACGCGCAGCTTGCGACCCGTGGCGTCACGTTCGACCGTCTCCTGGCCGTATGTCCCGCGAAGCGTCTCCTCGTACGTCGCCTCGACGCCGGCGCGACCGATGAGATCGTCGGATTGGTAGCCCGAGTCCTTGAGCTCCTTAGGGGTGGCCGCGTCGATCGCGCCCGTGTAGCCGATGATCTGCGACATCAGGGGACCGTCGACGTAGTGGCGCTTCGACTCGACCGCGACCTCGACGCCGGGGAGCGCCAATCGCTCCTCGGCGATGATGTTCGCCGTGGCCATCGGCACGTCCTGCGCGATCCGGACCGGATCGAACCGGGTCCCGGGGTTGGAGTAGATCGTGACGTTGATGTCGGCCTGATCGATCCCGAGCAGGGAGGACAGTCGGGCGACGACCTGGGCGCGCTGCGAGAAGGGAAGATCCGACGGGCGGATCTTGATCGCATACGCCGGCTCGTTCGACACGAGCAATCGACCCTTCCGGTCGTAGATGAGCCCGCGAGTCGACGGGATCGCCTGCGTCACCGTCCGGTTGTCTTCAGCCTTCGCCTGGTAGACCTGCCCCCGCACGAATTGGAGGTAGATCATCCGAGCCGTCAGCCCGCTGATCCCGAGGATGACGACCAGGCCGAACACGACGAACCGAATGAGCTGTCGCTCGCGCCCGGGACGCTCGTCCACCAGGGTCGCGGTCGGCGCTACCACGCGACGCGCTCCCGTTCCGCCGCCCGGCGTCGGAGCCCGACCGCGATCGGACCGACGATCGCCGCGACGATGGTGCTGTAGATCGCGTCGGGCAGCATGGCCCGAACCGGGTCGTCGACCGGGATGCGCTCTCGGAGCGCTCCGTAGAGCACGAGGAACAGGACGCTGCTCAGGATGCTGCCGACGAATACCGCGATCGCTGGGACGATGTAACGGACCCGGTCGAGGGTGCGGCCGAGCACGGCCGCGATCCCGACGGAGAGCAGCAGCATGAACGCGGTCATCCCGAGTGGCCGTGGGGCCAGTAGATCGATGATCAAGCCCCCGATGAATGCCGAGAGGAGTCCGGCCTCGACGCTGCCGGCGATGGTCGCCGTGACGGCGAACACGAGTACGAGATCAGGTGTGGCGTCGCCGATCTGGAGGTACGGCACGATGGTCGACTGGATGAGCGCCGCCACCACGGCGCCGACGGCGGCGAGTGTCAGACGCATCTGTTGTGTGTCGAACCTCGGCCAGGTGCCCGGCCGCTCGACGGATGCGCGATCGAACGCGACGACCGAGCTGCGGCTACGTCAGCCACGAGTATACCGAGGGGCCTCCAGAACCGGCAATCGTGCCCAGGTCGCCCTTTGGGACGGGAGCGCGCGCCCGTCTGTTTCACGTGAAACGACACCGCGTACGTCAAGGCCGGCCCGCGAGCGAGTGAGGCGGCGCTCACCGGACGGTAGCCGCCACGCTCCCTCGCTCGAACCGTGTGTGGCGGCGCGGTTCCACGTGGAACATCGGCGGCGACGCAGCGGGCGGCGATGATTCGGAGGAGAGTCGGCGCGGCCATCATCTAGGGAGGGTCGACGTACGGCCCGACGAGAGTGGGAACAGGCCCCAGATGGTAGAATCCACGCTTGTGAGCACCCTTCGACCGGGGGCCTGATGGGCCAGACGATCGCCTGTGCCAACCAGAAGGGTGGTGTCGGCAAGACCACCACGGTGGTCAATCTGGCGACCTATCTGGCTCTCTCGGGCGAACGGGTCCTCGTCATCGACCTCGACCCGCAGGGGAACGCCACCAGCGGGTTCGGGATCGACAAACGGTCGATGACCGCCTCGATCTACGACGCGGTCATCGGCTCGACAGCGATGGCCGACCTTCGCCTCGGCACGAAGGTCGTCGGTCTCGACCTGATCCCGTCCTCGACGGCCCTGGCCGGCGCCGAGGTCGAACTCGCCGGGTACCTGGCTCGTGAGCGGCGGGTGGCGGCAGGACTCGAAGGGATCGTCGAGGCCTATGACTACGTGTTCCTCGATTGCCCGCCATCGCTCGGCCTGCTGACCGTCAACG
>PMBP01000203.1 GCA_003152975.1 Phycisphaerales bacterium
GCCGCCCGCCGCCGCCGTGGGCCAGCAGGATCGGTTTGGATTCTTTCACGCGTGGGTACTCCGGCTGTGTCCATATTTGTACCAGGCCGAACAGGCGCCTTCGCTGCTGACCATGCATGGGCCGACGGGCGTGTCGGGATTGCAGACCTTGGCAAACAGCGCACAGTCCGGCGGGTCGATCAGTCCGCACAGCACCTCGCCACAGCGGCAACCCGGTAATTCCTTGCCGGGAACCTCTTCAATCCCGAAGCGGGCCATCGCATCGTATTGACTGTATTCGGTCCGAAGCCGCAGACTCCCCATCGGAATCCTTCCCAGCCCCCTCCACAATCCATCATAGGGCTCGAAATATTGACTGATCAGCTTCTGGGCGGTGAGATTGCCCTTGGGCGTCACGACAGCGTGATAGACCGACGAGACCTGCGGTCGCTTGTCGGCCAGTTGCTGGCAGATTTCCGCAAGGCCCGACAGGATCTGCAGCGGCTCGAATCCCGCCACGACGCACGGTACGCCGAACCGCTCGACCACGGGCCGATAGGCATCCGAGCCAATGATCACGGTGACATGGCCGGGACACAGAAACGCGTCGATCCGATGGTTCATCCCGCCAAGCAGGGCGTTCATCGCCGGCACGACCACCTTGTGCCCGCATAGCACGCAGAAATTGTCCAGCTCCAGCCGCTCGGCCTCGGCGACGGCGACAGCCGTTGCCGGTGTGGTCGTCTCAAAACCGACAGCCAAGAAGACGACGATCTTTTTCGGGTTTTTCCGGGCCAGTTGAACCGCGTCGTCGCTGCTGATAACCACCTCGACATTCCGCAGTCCCAGCGTTTCCAGCGATCCGGCAGACCCCGGCACGCGGATCATGTCGCCGTAGGTGGCAATCAGGATATCCGGCCGCTGGACCAGCTTGAGGACGACATCGATGTAGCTCTGGTCGGTCACGCACACCGGGCAGCCCGGCCCCGACAACAGCTTGAGCGTCTTGGGCAGCAGCGTACGGATCCCTCCGCGAAAGATCGAAACCGTGTGCGTACCGCAGACCTCCATGACTTGGATCGGCCGGCCGATTTTGGCGCAGGCCTCGTTCATCCGAACAAATGCGGTTTGGAGATCGAGGTTCATGCGTCACCCCCTCCCTTCGCAAGATCCTCAAAGCCGGTCGTAATCTCATCCGACGGCATCTGGATCTGCTTGAGCAGTTCCCAGGTCTCGTTGGCCTCCGCCTCTTCGACCGTCGAGATCGCATAGCCCGCGTGCACCAGCACCAGGTCGCCGAGTTTGACCTCGGGCGTCAGGGTCGTGCGGATCTGCCAGCGATTTCCCATCGCGTCGGCGATCGCATGGTCCCCGTCCAGTTGCACGATTCGAGCCGGCATGGCCAGACACATGGTCGTTCCTTTCGTTATCGCTGTTCCCGCCGCACCATCGCTGCGGCGATCGCGGCCTGCCCCAGGGCAATGCCGCCGTCGTTGACGGGAACCTGCTGTTTCCATAATACGCGAAAACCGTCGGTTTTCAACAGGCCGATCAGGCGATTGGCCAAAAGACGGTTACAGAATACCCCGCCGCTGAGAGCGACGGTGTCGAGCTTGCGGTGTTGCCGCGCCTGCCGCGCCAAAGCCAGAAAGGCCGCCGCAAGCGTGTTGTGAAACGCCGCCGCGATCCGGCGGATATCGTTTTCCCCTCGGATGTCAGCCGCCATCGCCCGCAACATCGGGCGAAGATCGATCAGCCAACCCTGCTCAGTATCTTCCGCCAGATCAAACGGGTACTCGTCATCGCAAGTGGGATCGGCCGCCGCCTCCAGCGCCATCGGCAACTGGGTCTCGAACCGGTTGGCCGTCCCCAGACCCAGCATTGCCGCAACGGCATCGAACACCCGGCCCAGACTCGATGTCGGTACCGTATTGACGCCGCGGGCGATCTGTTCGGCAATCATTTTCCGCCTTGCCGCATCCGGTTCGATCCGGCCGAGGAGCCAATCGTATTCGCAGAGATCATCGGCAAGCAATCCCATCAGCGGCCGGATCGCCTCCTTGGCTGCCAGATCGCCACCCGCCAACGGATAATACCGCAGGTGCCCGAACCGCTGAAAGCTAACGAGCGAGGCGATCAGACATTCGCAGCCCCAGATGGCCCCATCGGTCCCGAAGCCCGTCCCGTCGGCCACCAGACCGATGACCTGGCCGGCACAACGGTATTCCGCCAGAGCGCCGGCAATGTGCGCCCAATGATGCTGGACGGGAATAACTCGTTTGATTCCCAGCGAACGGGCATACTGCGTCGAAAGGTAACCGGGATGCAGATCGCAGGCGACCATCTGCGGCCGGACATCGAACAATTGCCGCAGATGCCGAATCGATCGCGTGTAATGGCGATAGACCAGCCCATCCTCGAGGTCGCCGATGTGTTCGCTGAGAATGAATTGCCGCCCCTTGACCAGACAGAAGGTATTCTTGAGGTCCGCCCCGCAGGCCAGGATTTCCTTGCTCGCCGGTTCGTCGCCGAGAATCGGCCCCGGAACAAACCCGCGGGCCCGTCGCAAAAACGACGGTTGTCCATCGACAATGTGCATGACCGAATCGTCGAGCTGACGAAAGATCTCGCGGTCGTGCATGACAAACGCGTCGGCTACGCCGGATAGCTTATTCAGGGCCTCGTCGTTTTTACAGATCAGCGGCTCGTCGGCGAGATTAGCGCTGGTCATCACAAGCAACTCGATTCCCGCCTCGGCAAACAGCAGATGATGCAGGGGTGCGTAACAGAGCATCAAACCCAGCGTCCGCGTCCCCGTCGCAACCGACGGCGCAATCGGCCGGTCCGGGTTCGGCTTTTGATCCAGCAACACAATCGGCGCCTGCGGACTGATTAGCAGCGATCGTGCGGCCGCATCCACCGCCGCATATCGCTCGATTATCTCCAGCGATGCCGCCATCATCGCGAAGGGTTTATCGTCGTGATGTTTGCGCTGCCGGAGCCGTTGCACGGCCTGCTCGTTGAAGGCATCCACGGCCAGATGAAATCCGCCGATCCCCTTGATCGCGACAATCCGGCCCTCCCGCAGCATCCGTGCGGCCGCAACGATGACCTTGTCACCGTCGCTCTCGATCGTCTTGCCCAGCGGATCGCACAGCCAGATCTTCGGCCCGCAGGCCAAACACGCCACCGGCTGCGCGTGAAATCGCCGGTCCGCCGGGTCGCCGTACTGGCCGCCGCACCGCGGACACATCGCAAACGCCGCCATCGTCGTGTTGGCCCGATCATAGGGCACCGTCCGGATGATGGAATATCGCGGCCCGCAATTGGTGCAGTTGATAAACGGGTACCGATAGCGGAAATCCTGCGGGTCCTTCATCTCCCTCACGCAATCCCCACATGCGGCCGTATCGTTCGAAACCTCCGTGATCTCCGCGGCATCGTCGCTTTCGCTGTGCCGAATGGAAAAATCGATCTCGTCCGATAACATTTCAATCGGTTGGGAGCGAATCGACGAAACTTGCATCAGCGGCGGCAGACGCGAAGCATCATTTAGAATCTCGACGAGCCGGTCAATGTGTTCGGAGTCCCCCTGGGCCTCGATGGTTACGCCTTGGCTATCATTCTGAACCCAGCCGTTGAGGCGCAGACCCGCAGCAACCCTCCACACGAACGGCCGACATCCCACCCCCTGAACACGGCCGGTGATTTCAATGCGAACACGCTTCAAACAGTCTCCACAGATGACCGTCTTATTCGAATGTACCGGAATAGTTTCTTATCGAATCAATCCCGGTTCGGCCTTCAAATTCGGCCCGACACACAAAATTCTTTTACGACCGATAATCCTTTTGGTGTGGCCGGAAAATCGAAACAAATCTTAACAACTTCTTTATGGTTCGTAAATAATTCCTTGACATTCATGGCGGTTCATGGTACAATACGACCAATGAATGAAGTTCAGCAACTTACCGGGGGGTAAGAAAATGATAGGTCCAACGACATTTCAAAAGTTTTACCTGGCGATGATCGCCGGCAGGGGTCCGCCGGTAACTGACCCGGAACCTTTTGTTAACCCTTTAACCGACAGGATTACGACAATGCCAATGACTACGACAACCCGAATGAGCCAATCGCCTAACGCAACGCCACCGAGCCACAACGCCCATGACGGCCGTGACCCGCCGGATTGTCCCCGTGGACTGCTTCTTTGCTTGCGCGACCCGCCCCCCCTTGATCAATCCATCCGTCACTTCGATTCAGAATCGGCCTTCGTTTCCCGCACATTCACCAGCTTGCCAATCCCATATTGCTGGGCAATCCGTTGATCGGCCGCCGGTAGCCCCTCCCGCGAAATGACGATCGTCGGGTTTTCCTGTTCGAACTCCAGCGTGTGAAACGGCGACATCGCATTGGCCGTCAGAATGCTCAAGACCTCCGACAGATTCTTCACTTCCACGCCGTTGACCTTGCGAATCACCAGCCGGCCGAGCATGTGATAGCCGAGATTGATATCCGCCGGAAGCACATAGCTGAGCACGACAACCTGCTGCCGCTTGTCGGTCGGCTCGAAGCCCTTGTTGTGGAGGTAGTTATACAGATGTGGCGGGGTCTTGCCCTCCCAGCCCTCGCCCCACATCTCCAGATAATCCCGTGTGAGCTTCTGGATCACATAGCCGCCGACGACGATGTACTCGGGCGGATTGCCGTATTCGTACCACGGCACAAGCATCCGGGCCGCATCGATCCGCTGGGCCTTGCCGGCCAGTTCCACCTGCTTGCCTTCGCGCCAGACGGTGAACTTGACCTCGTCTCCTGCCTTGCGGCTGCTGAGCAGGTGCTGGTATTCCAATTGCCCATACCGCGGGTCTTCATATTTTCCGTGGGCGTCCAGCGTATGCCCATCGATCGCCAGGATCGCATCGCCGCCCTGGAGAAGATCGTTGCCGGTGCCCATCCGCCGGACCTTGGCCACATACACGCCATTCTTCAGATCGGCCGGCATCTTCATACTCCGCCGCAGAGTCGGATCGACCAATGGAATCGTCTCGAACCCTTCGACGCCGAAGCCATCATAGCGGCCCTCGGAGGCGTCGGCCAGAAATGCCCGGATCGTCTCGGCGGGAATCAGGCCAACCTCGCCGGTTTCATTGTTGGTCCAGCAGGCCATGCCGACCGGCTGATCGTCCACGAAATAGACCCTTCCTCGCCCGAATGTCTTGGATGCGTTACCCACGACAAAGTTCAGAAAGCTCGCAAACGACGGGACCGATTGAAAGACATCCGCCCGGTCCAAAAATCCCCGACCGCTGGAAATCGTGCCGTCCGGCGACAGCCAGAAGGTCTTAACCTCGGCTCCCTTGCGATACCCATTCTCAAATCGCACCGGCTTGAGCGGACTGGGGTTGAGCCCTGCGACGGTCAGTTGCAACAGGCACAGGTTGCTCTCGTAGTCGATGACCTTGATCTTGGCGGGGATCGTCTCGTTTTGCCCGTGCCGCTGGATCTTGATGAAGGCCGCGTCGCTGACATTCCACGCCGTCGTCAGCACCAGATCCGGCCCCACCGCGCAGCCGTATCCCGCCCGTTCGGCCAGGTCCGGCGTCTTCCACGGCTGGAGCTGCTCGTACTGATAGGCGGCCACCTGCACGAACACCAGCGAATCCTTCAGTTGCTCTCGCAGGGCGGTTTCCGAGGGGGCCGATGCCGCTGTCGGCTGGGCCGCGCATCCATTGAGAAAAACGATTGCCAGCAATCCCGTTATCGGTAGTCCGCAGATCCATCGCTTCATGGTTGTTTCTCCAGAAAAGACTCGGCCGGAACCTGGTATTTTTCGAGGATGGGCTTGTGGCTGGCCTGGGCCTTGGCAAAGTCCAGCACCAGCGGAACGGACCGGCCCAGAAACCGTATCCGGCACTGGCCGCTTTCGTCGGCCCCGAATGCCCCCTGCAGATCTTCCAGCCGCCAGATTGGCTTGCCGTTGACCGACTCGACCACCTGATCCTTAAACGGTTCGCAGTACGAATTGACCTCGTCCGGCAAAATCTCCGACAGCGTCACGTACTCTTTCCGGTGGGGATCGGTATTGACCATCATCGAATCGTGGAACAGATACCGCAGCGTAAACGGCAAATCGGTCAGCCAGTTGCGGCCCCAGGTCTCCAGAAAATTACGGGTCACCGGCACAAAGCCCAGGCCCGCAAAAACCAGGTACCGCGGCTGCTGGTCGTACAGCCGGGCATAGTCGAGAACCGGGCGATTCAGCGCCGTTTTTACCTTTTCTGTCTTCTTTTCGCCGAAGCGGTAGAAGACCACCTCCACCTCGTCGCCGATCTGCTTGCGTTCGATGGCTTCGCTCATCTCGACGGTCCGACCGTCCACGCGGATCATCGCGTCATTGTCGATGTCGAACTCGTCGATCTTGGCAATGACATCGTTAGGGGCGAAGATCGTCTCGACGGAACTGTGCATCATCGTCTTGATCACCACCACGCCCTGCACGCCGTCGGGGACCTTGAGGTACTGGCGGAAGCTCTCATTGTGCAGGCCGGGGAAATAGACGAATCCCAGCGAGCCAAAGCCGTCGTAGCGGCTGTCTTCGATGTCCTTGAGGAAGTGGCGGATCACCGGCGTGGGGATCAGGTAGCCGATGTTGTCGGCCTCGCGCAGCCCCTGAAAGGCCACGCCGACAACCTTGCCATTCTGCAGGACCGGGCCGCCGCTGTTGCCGGGGTTGATCGCCGCGTCGGTCTGGATGACCAAATGCGAGTCGGCCTGCGTATGGCTGTAGGCGCCGACCTGGATTCGGCTAACGACGCCCTCGGTCACGGAAATCTGCCGGCCGCCGACGGGAAACCCGTAGGTCTGCACGGTGGAATTGATCTGAGGCAGCTCACCCAGCTCCAGCGGAATCGTCCCGTCGAAGAAGCTCTTGTCCAGCACCGTCAGCACCGCCAGGTCGCAGTCGTGGCCGATGAA
>PMBP01000340.1 GCA_003152975.1 Phycisphaerales bacterium
TCTGGACGCTCGTGCCGCCGATGAATTCGATGTCATACTTGTTATTCTTGGTGTCGTCGCGGAAAGCAAATACGAGCATTCCCGCCAGGATGGAACCTCCCGAAAAGATAAAGAACGCCGGACGCAGACGCATCCAGTTGATCGACGGCTTGCTGAACGCCTTGAACATCCGCAGGTGACTGCGAAGTATGCGAGTGTCCAGCAAGACATCGAAGACCACCCGCGTGACGAACAGGGCCGTGAACATACTCCACGCCAGACCGATCATCAGCACGATGGCAAAGCCCTTGAGTTCTTCCGAGGCCACTAAATAGAGCACCAAACCCGACATAAAGGTCGTCAGGTTCGAGTCGAAGATCACCCAGAACGCGCGGGCGTATCCGTTGGTCAGGGCCATGCGGATCGTCGAGCCGCGTTCCTGCTCCTCGCGGGTGCGTTCGAAAATCAGCACATTGGCGTCAACGCTCATGCCGACCGTCAGCAGCAAACCCGCGATACCCGACAGGGTAAAGGTGGATCTGAACATGGCCATCGACGCCAGGATATACACAAAGTTCAGCGTCAGGGCGGTCACGGCGATCACTCCCCCGAGGCGGTAGTAAACGATCATGAAGGTGGCCGTGCACATCAGGCCGATGATCCCGGCCCGGATGCTGCGGTCGCGGTTGTCGGCGCCGATGGTGGCGCCAATGGTCTTTTCGGAGATCGGCAGGTCCGACAGCCGTGCCGGGAACGAGCCGGCGTTGAGCTTGTTGACCATGTCCTTGACTTCGGTCTCCGTGAACTCGCCGCGGATGATGCCGCTGGCTCGGATGGCATCCTCGATGTTCGGGCCCGACAGGACCAGTCCGTCCAGCAAAATCGCCAGAGGCCGGCCGCGGTTGTTCCGCGTGAGGTCATAAAACAGGTTGGCCGCGATCGGGTCAAACGAGAAAGCGATTGCGCGACGGCCCGTCTCGTCGCTCGACGGCCGCGAGTTCGTGAGCTTCCAGGGCTTGTTGTTGCTGCGGAGCATCGTTTCGCCGGCCTTGTTACTGGCCAGGATATAGAACTTGCTGCCGAACTGGCCGCCGATCGCGCCGCGGATTTTTTTGAATTCTTCGACCTTCTCAAGCTCGCACCAGGTATAGCCGCCCACCGATGCCGCCTTGGGCCCCTTGGTTTTCAGGGCCTCGACATATCCGGCGATTTCGGTCTGGTTGGTCTTGCCCGTGCTGTCGCCTTCGGTGGGCAGGATCCGGAATTCCAAAACGCCGGCGCCCTTGAGCATCCGCTTGAGATCTTCCGGGTCGTCCAACCGGCCGCCGACGGTCTTGTAGGAGGCATAGGCCTTCTCGGCCGCCTCGATCTTGTCCTTGCGATCGGCGAAGGTTGCCTTGATCTTGGCCAGTGCGGTCCGACGATCGGCGCTGCGGGCCGGCATGTCCAGAATCGCCGTTACCTGCTCGACGCTGAGGTTCAATTCCCCCAGCTTGGCGATGGCGATGTCCCACTGGGCGTCACGGCCGGTCTCAGGCGTCGTGATATCATTGACCGCTTCCGCCCAGGACTTGAAGGCCGACAGGTATTGGCCGATCAGATCCACGCCCGACTTGATCGCCTCTTCCAGCTTGGCGGCGTCCGCCGACAAGTCCTTGTTCTCCTTGCAGATCCGCTCGACATGGCGGCGAAGTTCCTCGGCCTTCTTGGCGTCGTCATAATTCGACCAGGTCGAGGCCATCGCCTTGATAAAGCTGCCCTGCAGCTTGGCCGCATCGAGCTGCGTCGCCAGTTCGGTCATCCGCGCCGTCGCCGCGTCGCGCTGTTTCTGTTTGTCGTGGCGGGCATCGTAGGTCTTGGCCAACTCGTCCAGGATCGCCTTGCGTTCGGTCGAACCCCCGGTCACCTGTGCGAAAAACGCCTCGCGCTTGGCCGGCTCGTCGCCCAGCGACCGCTTGATCCGAAGCAGGTTGATGTTGTAGGCCTCCAGCCCGTTCAAGACCTCCTCGTAGGCCTTGCGCTGCTTGATCGTGTCGGTGCTGGCCAGCGGAAGCTGGATCTCGATCCGGCGGTCGCCCTGCGGCCGCATCATCACATTGGCCACATTGCCCGGATCGATTCGCTTCATCAGGATCGGGATCATATTCGTGGCCAACCCCTTGACCTCCTTGGCATTCATGTCGGAGGTGTCGATGTCATAGATCAAGCTGGTGCCGCCGGCGATGTCCAGGCCGGGTTTGATATTCAGCTTGATGCTCTTGGTTTCCGGATCCCAGTGCGGCCGAAGTTGAACGATCGACCAGACCGTGACAAACGCTATCAATGCGATCTTCCAAACGTGTTTCTTCATGAGTCCATCCTAATTTATTTCTAAGTCAGTCGCAAACCGGCTCGCCGGATTGGAAATTCCCGTATAGTTCTTCTCGTCCGAGGCCAGCTTGCTGATCGCCCCCGGCACCACGCGGATCTTGGTATTGGTCGATTCGTCCACCTTCAGGACGATCTCGTTTTCGCGGACCTCGACGACCGTGCCGAGAATCCCGCCGACCGTCCGAACGCGGTCGTTCTTTTGCAGGCCCTTGATCATCTTTTCCTGTTGCTTCTGGCGCCGCCGCGGACTGAACAGCAGCAGGTACATCGCCATGAAAATCAGGACCCACATGGACATTTGTAGCCAGGGCGGAGGAGACGCCGACTTGGCGGCCGGACCTCCCGTCGCCGGCTTGGAGTCCGTCGCCGTCGTCTGGCCGGTCTCGACCGGCTCGCTGGTCACGACAATCCCTTCCTGTCCTTCGCCGGCCGCTGATAATCCGGCCGCTATCCACAGATCAAAATTCATTCAACCATCCCTTCGTGTTGAGGTTCTCTAAAAGTCATTCCAGCCGGGGCTGGTTCATATCCGGTTCGTCCGGCTCCGAGGTCGGTCCCGACCTCCACAGCCGAATCTGTCCGTCGGCCCAGGCGGTAAAACTGCCGTCTTCGATCCGCCGGCGAATCTCGGCCATCAATCGCTGGTAATATGCGATATTATGCAGCGATAATAAGATCGGTCCGAGCATCTCGCCGACCTGAAAAAAATGACGGATCGCCCCGCGGCCGAATCTCCGGCACGCCACGCAGGGGCAACCCTCTTCGACCGGCCCGGAATCGGAGCCATGCACCAGATTCCGCAGCCGTAACGGTCCGGTCGCCGTAAACGCATAAGCGTTGCGGCCGTTGCGAGTCGGCAGGACGCAGTCAAACATATC
>PMBP01000434.1 GCA_003152975.1 Phycisphaerales bacterium
GCGCGGTTCATCAAGCTGCCGCCGGTTGAAAAGAAGCGCATTCCTCAGATCGTTCAATTCGAGGCGGTGCAGCAGATTCCGTTCGACATCAACGAGGTCGAGTGGGATTGGCAGTTGACGGACAATCCGGATAGTCCGGATGCGGAAGTCGGGATTTTCGCGGTGAAGAACGAGTTGATCGCGGAGATCATGTCGCATTTTGCGCGGGAGCGGCTGGGGGTGTCGCTGGTGCAGTTGTCTCCAATGGCGATGTATAATTACGCCATGTATGACCGCAAGGAGATCTCGTCGGGCGACAAGGCGACGGTGATCCTGGACATGGGCACCGACAGTACGACGCTGGTGGTGTGCAACAAAAACAGCGTCTGGCAGCGGAGCATCCGGATCGGGGGCAACACCTTTACCGAAGCGATCGCCGAGGCGTTCAAGCTGGATTTCGACAAGGCCGAAAAGCTCAAACGCACGGCGATGATGAGCAAGTACATGCGGCAGATCTTCACGGCGATGCGGCCGGTGTATTCGGATCTGGGCAGCGAGGTGCAGCGGAGTCTGGGCTTTTACAGCAGCAGCGGCCCGGGTCGCGAGAAGGGCTTTTCAAAGGTCGTGGGCATGGGCGGCGGCATGAAGCTGCAGGGCGTAACCAAGTACCTGCAGCAGACGCTGAATGTCCCGGTGACGCGGCCGGAGTCGTTTGAGCGGCTGCCGCTGGCGTCGGATGCGTCGATGGCCAAATTCCACGAGAATGTCGGGGATTTCGGAATCGTGTATGGGCTAGGCGTGCAGGCGCTGGCCGAGACGAAGATCGGCGTGAACCTGCTGCCGCGCAAGATGGCCCGCGCGATGACCTGGGCCCGCAAGGCCAAGTACTTCACCGCGGCGGCGTGCCTGCTGCTGGCGGTGTCGGTGCTGAGTCTGGTGAATGTCCAGATGGCCAAGGCCCGGTACAACAGCAGCGCCAACCGCGACAAGCGGGCGCAGTTCGCCCGAGTGGAACAGCAGGCCAAGAAGGCGCAGGCCGATTTGGCCGTAGTCGTCGGAACCGAACCCGGGTTCAAGGCGACGATCGACAAAGAGACGGCGCTGTTCCAGTACCGGGAGGTGATCCCTCGGCTCAATCAGGTGATCCTGGCGTGCCTTCCGAACGCGACGACCAACGCGGCGCAAGCGGGATTGTACGAGGCGTTTGATCGGGGGGATGCGGCGGCGGTATCGCAGATCCCGCGGGCGGAGCGCAAGCAGTTGTTCCTGACGCGGCTGACGATCAGTTTCGCCGAGAGTCTGGACAAGGCGCAATTTGCCCAGGCCGGCACCCGCCGGACGATCACGACGACGGTGGGGATGGAGGGGATGGGTGGGATGGACCGGAACTCTTCGATCATGGGCCGTGGCCGGATGATGGGCCGGGAAGAGAGTACGATGAGGGATCGGAGGATGATGGCTCCCATGGACGCCTCGCCCGGCGGAACGGGCGCGACGGCCACCCCGGATGCGGTCGGATTTGTCGTATTAATCGAGGGTTATACACCTTATCAGAACTTCGACGAGCTGTTGGACCCGACGGGTGTGAAGGCCGATCCGTCTCGGTGGGGATTGGTGACACGGCTGGAGAACCTGTCGAAGGTGTTCCCGGGAACGGATTTTGAACTGTTCCAGAAGGGGAACATCAAGCACTTCAAACTGGAGACCGGGGCCGTGGATCTGGGTAATTCGGCGACCCCGCTGGGGATTGGTCTTCTGCAAGAGATCGTCCGGGTGACCGCGGAACAACAGGCCGTGATTCTGGGGACCGACCGCCCGGGACTTTCCCGGACTTCCCAGGGAATGCAGACGGGTCCGGATCGCGTATTTACCGAAAAAGTTCTGCTGGACCCCATGACGCGGGAGGAGATCAGTAAGTCTTTTTCGCTTATCCTGCCGCCGGACCTGGATACGAACCCGGCCTTGACGGAAAAGGATCTGGGCAAGGTAAAGGTGACCAGTTTCGGGGATTCGCAATACATTGTGCGAGATCATTGGTTCAAGGTGAATTTCAAACTGACATGGAAGGGGGCCCCGAAGTCGGCGGCCCCGGTGGTTCCGACGCTTGATGACGGATCGGGCTATAGTTCGTCTCCGGCTGCGCCGGCCCCGAAAGCGGCGAAACCGGCGAAACCGTCCAAACTCAAGAGCAAGCGGAATACCCCGGATATCTGATCGCCGGCAGACCGACGAATCGAATCGGGTCACGAACGAAAGGAACGCTCGGATGAAACTGGATCTGAAGATCAATTTTCGGTTCAGCTTGTCGTCGCTTCGCAAATACTCCATCCTGCTGATCCCGATCGGGATTCTGGTTGGGACGGCGGTGGTGTTCGGATTGGTGGTGCTGTCGGGCCGATCTCTGAAGGCGCAGATCCAAAACCAGAGCGTCGCCATCGGCCGGCGGATCGATACGATGGCGCCTCAAACGCCGTCGGCCAAACAGCCCGATCAGACCAAGGCGGCGATGGACCGACTGGCCGAACAGGTGGGACAGGTGGAGCAACTGGCCAAGCAGGATTCCCAGCGGTCGCTGCTGAGTTACAAGATTTTCCCCAAGCCCAAGGAGACCTCGCAGCAGATTTACTCGGAGTTCGGCGAGGCGTTTCGCCAGGGCATCGAAGGGTTGATCCGTGAGGTGCGGGGTCTGGACGCCCCTTCGGAAAACGAGGTGAGCAAGGAACTGGGCCCGGATCCGTCGCGGGTCCTTCGCCTCACGGGCGGCGGCGTACGGGACAAGACCACGCAGAATCTGATCGACGCGGTGTGCGCCAAGCGCGCGGGGGAACTGGGGATTTACGCCAACCCGAAGTTGTTTGTGTGGTACGGGTATTGGGAGAAATATAAATTCGAAGGCGAAGATCGGGCGGTCCGGGACTGCTGGAACAGCCAGGTGGCCTTCTGGGTTTACGAGGACATTTTTGCGACGATCCGGGCCCTGAATGGGACCAGCGCCAGCGTGTTTTCGTCGCCGGTCAAACGGCTGGTGGGGATCCGGTTTTCCGGCCCTGTGGAGTACCAGAAGAACAGCCAGGCGTCGGCGGGATATGGCTATTCCGGATATGAAAGCGGCCGGGATGATCCGAGCTACGCGATAGATCCGAGCAAGGCCCTGGCGGCGGCGGGCGGCGTCAGTTCGATGTACATGATGGGCGATGGGACCGGCTTCCAATCGTGGACTCAACGGTACTGCAGCCCGCAGATCGACGCGCTCCATTTCTACCTGGGGGTGGTGGTCGATCACCGTTCGGTGATGTCGTTTATGCGGGAGTTGTGCAGCGAAAAGACGCACAAGTTCCGGACGGGCTTTACGGCCACGGGCAAGGAAATGGAGTACAAGCACAACTCGATCTCGGTTCTGGGCAGTTCGATCGACCCGGTGGAAACGACCAACGAGGAACACCAGTTGTACCGGTATGGCCCCAATGCGGTGGTGACGCTGATGCTGGATTGCGAGTACCTGTTTCACCGGGAGGGATACGATGCGATCCAGCCGGATTCGGTCAAAAAGGAACTGGGGATTGCGACGACGCCGGCCGGCGGAACGGGAGCGAGTTCGACACCGGCCCCGACGCCGATGGTCCCAAGGAGATAAGATTGTCCGCTTTTGAGAACGACCCGAGTATCGACACGAGAGGATTTCGATCATGAAATCGAAAAAAGGGATATCGATCGAGCAGCATGTGGACAAGATCGTGATAGGGATCAGCGCGCTGATCAGTCTGTGGTTTCTGTGGGCGTTTGTGCTGAGCAATCCCTATGGCGCGGAGATCAAGCCGGGCCGGGGGAAGGTTCCTCCGGGCCGGATCGATTCGGATATCGAGCCGTTGGCGCAGCGGCTTCAGGAGCAGTTGGATTCTCCGGCCCAGCCGGTGCAGATATCGGCCCAGGGGGCGGAGGCCTATCGCAAGACCTTTGTCGATCCGCTGCAATCGGTGCCGTTTTTCACCATCCCGCTGCCGGGGTCCGGCGTTGCCTCGGCGGAGGACCGGCGTTCGTACCATCTTCCGGAGATTCCGGACATCACGGGTGTGGCGGCGGACGCCATTCGGACGGTGGTGTACCGGCCGATCGAGGAAGTGGATCGGGATCTGACTTATGCGCAGGTGCAGACGGAATTGGGGGATCTGGACCTGGTGACGGTGCAGGGCAGCGTGGATATCCCCAAGCTGGTGGGTGCCTTCCGGGCCAGTTTCGCGCATCCTCGGTTGCGGGCGGACTGGATCGACGAGCGGCTGGCGGCGCCGGTGTTTGCGGCGGTGGGACTGGAGCGGCGGGTCCAGAACCCGGACGGAAGCTGGTCGGAGTGGAGTCGTGTGGGTCCGACGAAGGTCAATTCCTTCAAGAACCTGATGCAGATTCCGGACACGACAAAGGAGTTGGACCTGAGTCTGTCGGTCAAGATGGACTTGCTTCGGCCGCTGGAGATTCAAAAGGCGATGCTGCAGCCGACGCCGTATGATATTGCCTCACCGAAGGAGCGATGGCTGGCGCCGTCGTACCACCTGGAATACCGCAAGCTTCGGACGAAGGAAGAGGACCTGGTCAGCCGGGAGGAGCGGGACAAGAAGCTACAAGAACAGGAGCGGGAGCGGGACCAGCAGAAGCCCGGGCGTACGACGACGGATACGACCCGGAACCGGCCGACTCCACCCCGGCAACCGGGGGTGACCGGGCGGGACACGCGGCAGCCGGGGGCAATCGGTCGGGAGACCCGGCAGCCGACGAACACTCCGGGGGGGCGCCGCCCCGGCAATTCGCGGACCCAGGAAGAAGAGACCTATGGCATGGGCGGGGACATGGGCCGTACGACGACGGGACCGCGAGCCAAGCCGGAACGGACGAGCGAGGATGTCGTGCGGGATTTTGAAAAGAAACGGCTGGGAGAACGGTTCGACTGGTCCAAGCTGACCGAGCCGACGATGTTTTGGTCGCACGACGATTCGCTGCCGGGACCGGGAATCTACCAGTACCGTATCCGGATTGGGGTGTTCAACCCGATCGCGGGCAAGGACTGGGTGGCCGCCGACCAGAAGGACCTCAAGGATCAGGTGATCCTGTGGAGCCCGTATTCGGGGGCGACGGCCCCGATCCGCATCGACCCGATGTACTATTTCTTCCCGCAGAAGTACCTGGCCGAGCAGGACACCCTGGAGGTCAAGGTGGCCAAGTTCCATCTTGGGCAGTGGCGCAGCGAGCCGTTTCAGGTTCGGCGCGGGGAGATGATCGGGTCGCTGGTGGACATCAAGGACAAGACCCTGGATGACATCGATCCACAGATGCGGGGCATGACGCGGGAAGAGATGGCCTACCGGCGGGGCGGGATGATGTCCGATCCGCTGCAGTCGCTTCCGCGGGCGATCGATTTTTCGACGGGCGCGACGATGGTGGACATCGCGCCGGCGGTGCAGTGGGGGGGCGCCCAGTTGGTGCGGCAGGACTACCAGGAGATGCTGTACAGCGACGGCGGGGGCGATTTGAATCGTCTGGCGCTGGGCGAGTCGTTCTGGCCGTCGGAATTCCGTGAAAAGTATAACCAGATTAAGAAAGTTGAGAAGGATGCGCCGCTGCAGTTTGTCGGGCGTGGCCAGAGCGGGTCGAGCCCGTTGCGAAACCCCATGATAATGCGGGATCGGATGGGGGGACCGGGTGTGGGGCCGCCGATGGGACGGGACCGGATGGGGGGAACGGGCGGAGCGCCGACGGGGATGGAGGAACTGCGGGGCCGGCGATAGATAAAATCAAATATCAAAAACCAAAAATCAAAGATAAGGATTTTTATACTACTTTTTACGAGGAACCGAGAGGGTTCCTCGTTTTATTTTCCGGCGAGGATGGCGTCGATGCGGGCCAGTTCTTCGGCGTCGAAACGGGTGTTCTTGAGGGCGGCGAGATTTTTGGCGATCTGTTCGGGGCGGCTTGCGCCGACGAGGACGGAGGTGACGCGTTTGTCGCGGAGGATCCAGGCCAGGGCCATTTCGGCCAGGGACTGGCCGCGATCGGCGGCGAGGGCGTTGAGGGCGCGGAGTTTGGCCTGCAGGGCGGGAGTGACTTCGCTTTGCTGGAGAAAGCCGGTGGGCTTGGCGGCGCGGGAATCGGCGGGGATGTCGTGGAGGTATTTATCGGTGAGCAACCCTTGCGCCAGGGGGCTAAAGGGGATGCAGCCGACGCCGAGGCGGCCGAGGGTGTCGAGGAGGCCCTGTTCGGGGGTACGGACGAGCATCGAATACTTGGGCTGGTGGATCAGCAGGCGGTGGCCCATTCCGGCGAGGATCTGATGGGCCTTGAGGGTCTGCTCAGGCGAGTAGTTGGAGACGCCGGCGTAGAGGGCCTTGCCGGAGCGGAGGGCCTGGTCGAGGGCGGACATCGTTTCTTCGAGGGGGGTGTTTGGATCCGGTCGATGCGAGTAGAAAATATCCACATAGTCGAGTTTCATGCGGCCAAGGGAGGCGTCCAGACTGGCCAGGAGGTACTTGCGGCTGCCCCACTCGCCGTAGGGGCCGGCCCACATGCGGTAGCCGGCCTTGGTGGAGATGATTAGTTCATCACGGAAGGCAGAGAGGTCCTGGGCGAGGATGCGGCCGAAATTCTCTTCCGCCGATCCGGGGGGAGGGCCGTAGTTGTTGGCCAGATCGAAATGGGTGATCCCCAGATCGAAGGCGCGGAAGAGCATGCGTCGCATGGTCTCCGTGGGCTCGCCGCCTCCGAAGCTGTTCCAGAGGCCGAGGGAAATCGCGGGCAGCAGCGCACCGCTGCGGCCGCAGCGCCGATACGCCATTCCCTGATAACGGTTCGGGGTCGCTTGATGGCTCATCAGGCTCTCCTTTTCCTTCCCTGTGTCGATCGGCCGGCCATGGATATATCGGAGGATACACGACTAGCGCGCTGCGGACAAAGAAGAAGAAGGGCAGGCGAGAGGTGTGGCACAGGGCCAGAGACAGCACAAGCCCCGGGAGGCCCCGAGGGTTGTGCGCTGAGCTTCGTCACCGAATCCGTGAGGGCAGGAGCGCCTTACTTCTTCTTGGGGGGGACGATGGCGTCCTTGAACGCCTTGGCCAGACGGAACCGGACCACCGTCTTCGCCGG
>PMBP01000292.1:0-5127 GCA_003152975.1 Phycisphaerales bacterium
AAAAGTCACAATCGGATCTATCCTGGAAAGGCGAACTTCCATAAGTTCTTACAGGGCAATAGGTTACAAAGTCCGTCCCTTCCGTTTCCACTCCGCGAGTCTCGAGAAACGCTCATAAACCCTTGGGGCAAAGAAACTTACAACCGCCAAACGGGTGTTTTCCCCCTCAATCACCCCGTCACATTTCCACCATTTATGACACGATCTTGCCATTCGGTTTGCTCCGATTTTGCCCCTCTTTTTTGCACAATCCTGTCGCTTCGATTGCGACGGAAACGGCGATAGATCCATGACAATATAGATCATGAAATCCCTCTTATTGTGTTGCCTCGGATTTTGAGGATTGGATGTTTCGATTTGCGCCGAATTTTGATAGGATGTCCGGCCGCGGTTTGTACGGCCGTAATGGAAAAAAACAGAACGCAGAAACGCATTGAGGAGTCAACATGAAGTTATGCCCAAACACATCGGTGATTGTAATCTCTTTTGCTTTGATTTCCGGCGTTGNNCAGTGGCGCGGTCCCAACCGCGACGGTTGTTCAACGGAAACCGGCCTGCTGGCTGCCTGGCCGAAAGACGGCCCGGCCCTGGCCTGGAAAACCACCGGAATTGGCGGGGGATTTTCCACCGTGGCCATCGCCGGCGACCGGATCTACACGACGGGCGAAAAGGGAGAATCGGACCTTGTTTATTGCTTAGACCTCAACGGCGGCAAGATTCTCTGGAGCGCCAAGTACGGCAAGTCCGGCGCGCCGGGCTGGGGCGGATTTACCGGCCCGCGCGGAACGCCGACGGTCGATGGCGAGATGCTCTATGTGATCGGCCAGTTCGGCGAGGTGGCGTGCCTGAAGACGGCCGACGGCAGCGTGGTCTGGAACAAGACATTGGATAAAGATTATGGCGGAAAACGGCCGGAGTGGGGTTTCAGCGAGTCGGTCCTGATTGACGGTAACCAGATGATCTGCACGCCCGGCGGAGACAAGGGCGCGATGGTGGCGCTCGACAAAAAGACGGGCAACCTGCTGTGGCAGACGAAGGACTTCACCGACGAGGCGCAATACTCGTCGATCGTGATCGCGGAGATCGAAGGCGTCAAGCAGTACATTCAACTGACGGCCGCAAGCGTGGTGGGCGTGGCCCCCGACGGCAAGCTGCTGTGGCGGGTGGAACGCAAGGGCCAGACGGCTGTGATCACCACGCCGGTGGTCAGCGGCAACAAGGTGTTCGTGACCAGTAGCTACGGTGTGGGATGCAACATGTTCGAGGTCACCAAGACCGATGGCGCCTTCAGCGGCAAACAAGTCTATGCCGAGCGGAGTATGGCCAACCAACACGGCGGCGCGGTGCGGATCGGCGACTATGTGTATGGCCATTGCGACGGCAAGGGCTGGGTCTGCCAGGAACTGGCGACCGGTCAGACCAAGTGGGCTGAGAAGGAACAGATCGGCAAGGGGTCGGTGGTGTTCGCCGACGGCAAGCTGTTCCTGCGGGCCGAGGACGGCGGCGTTGTGGGGATGATCGCGGCCAGCCCCGAAGGTTACAAGGAGCTGGGGCGGTTCGTTCAGCCGGGGTTCGGCAAGCCCAAGACCTGGCCGCACCCGGTCGTTTTCGGCAAGAAGCTGTATTTGCGGGACCAGGACCAATTGCTGTGTTATGATATTGCGGCCAAGTAGAACGAAGATCGACTCCGCCTCGGCGGATCTTCGATATTGAATATTGACAATTGACTATTCATTTTGTTCAGATTCCGACTTTCTAAAACAGGAGATGGATATGGCAATGAAGGTTCAATTATCACGGCGGGAATTTTTGAAGCGATCGGCTATGATCGCGACGGCGCCGTATCTGGTGTCGGCGGCGGCGCTGGGTCGCGACGGCAAGGTCGCCCCCAGCGAAAAGATCATCATGGCGGGTCTGGGCATCGGCAATCGCGGCACTCACGACCTCAACTGGATGATCCCCGAACCGGACGTTCAGTTTGTGGCGATCTGCGACGCCAAGAAGGCGCAGCGCCAGGCGGTCAAAAACATCATCGACACGCGGTACGGCAACACCGACTGCAAGATGTATTCGGATATTCGCGAGTTTCTGGCTGTGCGGACGGATGTCGATGCGGTGCTGATCGCCACCGGCGACCGGTGGCACGCGCTGGCGGCGACGATGGCGATGCGGGCGGGCAAGGATGTGTATTCGGAAAAGCCGTCGTCGATGACCATCGCCGAAGGCCAGGGCGTGGTGGAGGCGGCCCGGCACTACGGGCGGATCTATCAGACGGGCACGCAGCGGCTCAGCGAAGGCAACTTCACCTTCGCCAACGAGCTGGTGCGACTGGGCCGGCTGGGCAAGGTCCACACGGTGCGGGCGCACATCGCTCCGTGGGATGCGGCCGAGATGCGGCACGACTGGCTGCCGGCCGAGCCCGAACCGCCGAAGGATGAGGTGGATTGGGACCAGTGGCTGGGGCCCTGTCCGTGGCGGCCATACAATTCGGAATATACGCGGGGCGGCTGGCGCGGCCATCATGATTTCCACACCAGTTGCATCGGCGAGTGGGGCGCGCACACCTTTGCGTCGTGCCAGGTGGCGATCGACGCCTGGCAAACATCGGCAATCGAGTACCAGTATGTCAAGAATGATTCCGGTGACGGCATGGTGACCAAGTTCGCCAACGGGATTCGGATGATCCTGAATCGAGAAGGATGGCAGGGATCGGCGGGCGGATGGAAGGGTTCCTGCGGCGTCTGTTACGAGGGGACCGAGGGCTGGGTTTCGATCGCCGACGGCTATTCGCAGCCGGAGGTGTCCAACCCGGCGATGCTGGCGGACTTCCGCAAGATCGTCAACGACTACATCGCACGGACGGGTCGGCCGATGAGCCATGTCCGCGATCTGCTGGACTGCATCAAGTCGCGGCGGCAGACGGTGGCCAACCCGGTGATGATGCACCGGACGATGACGACGGTGCACGCGGCCAACTTCTGCATGTGGCTGAAGCGCGACCTGAAGTTCGATCCGGACAAGGAAGAGTTCATCAACGACGCCGAGGCCAACCGGCTTCGGACGCGGGCGATGCGGCAGCCGTGGATGATGTGAGAACAGAAACCTTCATACAAGGAAATCGGCCATGTTGAAGTCAAGATTATTCGTATCGGTAATGATGGTATTGGCGGCGGGGGCGGCGGTGGGACAGACGATCGGCCCGGCAACTCCCGAAGAAGTCCAAAAGCATATCGCGGTGATCAAATCCGGCGCCGGACACTTTGAGAAGCTCCAGGCCTGCCGCAATCTGGGCGTGATCGGCACCAAGGACGCGATCGAGCCGCTGGCGGCGCTGTTGGCCGACGAGAAGCTGTCGCATGTGGCGCGGATGGGCCTGGAGCCGATGCCGTACCCGGAAGTGGATGAGGTGTTTCGCAAGGCACTGGGCACGCTGAAGGGTTTGCCGCTGGTCGGCGTGATCGGCAGCGTGGGGGTGCGCAAGGACGCCAAGGCGGTCGATGCGCTGGTGAAATTCCTGGCCGACTCCGATCCGCAGGTGGTGCAGGCGGCGGCTCGATCGCTGGGGCGGATCGGCAACGATGTGGCGGCCAAGGCGCTGCAGGGCGCGGCACACAGCGCGACGGGCGACAGTCAGCTTGCGGTGATCGAGGGGATGTTCCGCTGCGCCGAGACGATGGCGGCGGCGGGGCAGAAGGATACGGCGATCGGGATTTACGATCATCTGGCCCAGATGCCGACGGCACACCAGGTTCGCGCCGGGGCGATTCGCGGGGCGATCCTGACGCGCGGGGCCAGCGGCGTGGCGGAGTTGAAGAAGTATCTGGCCAACGAGGATTGGGTGGTATTTTCGGCCGCGGTGCAGACGGCGATTTCGATGAAGGGCCCGGAGGTGACCGCGGCGCTGACGGCGGACATGGCCAAGATGTCGGCCGACAAGCAGATCCGCGTGATTGGAACCCTCGGCGCACGCGGCGATGTATCCGGGCTTGCGGCATTGTTCGCGGCGGCCAAGAGCGGCGATAAGGCCGTGCGGCTGACGGCGATCAAGACGATTCCGCAGATAGCCGATGCTTCGTCGGTGCCGGCACTGGTCGGGCTGATGGCCGACAGCGACAAGGCCATCGCCGATGCGGCGAAAGAGTCGCTGGCGTCGCTGCCGCTGGATGCGGCGGATGCGGCCGTGATGAAGATGTTCGCGGGCAGCGATAAGGCGCAACGATTGACGGCGATGGACCTGATGAGTCGGCGCCGGATGAAGGCGCAGGTGGGCGAACTGATGAAGGCAACCCAGGATGCCGACGGGCAGATTCGTTCGGCGGCGATCCGGCGGATCGGCGAGCTGGGCGGACCGGCGCAGGTGCCGGCGCTGCTGGACCTGCTGGCGGCGGCCAAAGAGTCCGGCGATCTGGATGCGATTGAAAAATCGCTGGTCAATCTGTGCACAATGGCCGAGAAACCGCAATCGTTCAACGGCGCGATGATCGCACAACTGGCCAAGTCGCAACCGGCGCAGAAGTCCGCGCTGCTGCGGGTGCTGGGGATCAACGGCGGGGCGGACGCGCTGGCGGCGATTCGAGGGGCGACCAAGGACGGCGATCAGGATGTGCAGACGACCGCGATCCAGGTGCTAGGGAACTGGAAGGGCGTCGAGGCGGCCGCCGACCTGCTGGACCTGGCCAAGAACGCGCCCAAGCCGGCGCTGAAGTTGGTGTCATTTCGGAGTTATATTAACCTGATCCGGGCCGAGGGCGTGGCGGCCGATCAGAAGCTGGCGATGTGCAAGGAAGCGTCGGCCCTGGTCGCGCGCGACGAGGATAAGAAGCTGCTGCTGTCGGTGCTGGATACGGCGCCGTCGCCCGAGACGCTGGCGATGGCGATGAGCCATTTCGATAACAAGGCGATCCAGAACGAAGCGGGTCTTGCGGCGGTGTCGATCGCGGAAAAGATCGCCGAGAAAAATCCCGCGGTCGTGGCGGAGGCGATGCAAAAGGTCGTCAAGGCAGCCGGAAACCGGCAAGTCACCGGCCGCGCGCAGAAGGTACTGGATACGATCAAGAAATAAGAGGTTCTCACAAAATGAAGCTATCCGCATTATAGGTGGATATGGATTCCCGCTTGCGCGGGAAT
>PMBP01000292.1:5158-5409 GCA_003152975.1 Phycisphaerales bacterium
AGGCGTTGGATGCAATCTTCGGCGAATTCGGCCAGTCCCGGGTTCGCCGATTCTTTTGCCTCGCGCAGCAGCAGGAGAGTGTGCTGGGTGAGGTGGTGATCCTGCGTGGCCTGCAGCATTCGCACCAGGGTATCGACGCCGCGGCGCTGGACGGAGGGGATGTTACAGCCCAGAAGATGAATCAATCCCGAAATGGCCTGCGGTACGGTCAATCCGAAGCGGAGGATCACATCGCCAATTTCGGCGTCCTC
>PMBP01000462.1 GCA_003152975.1 Phycisphaerales bacterium
AGCTTTTATAGCGGTGTAGTACTAAGCAGATTACACAGATTTCGCGGATGATTCCTCACGCCAAGGCGCGGAGCAACAACGAAATATATCCACGGATTTCACGGAAAATATGAAATTCTAAATCCGAAGCACTAAACAAATTCAGAAGCACAAAAGGGGATATTGAAAAGCAATTGGATTCCGGCCTGCGCCGGAATGACCTTTCTCACAACCGAGACGGTTGTGCTACTTCTATCGGCCCGATGGGGCTAGGGCGGATGGCATCCACCCCTGATATCTACACGGTCGGGGGAAGAAGAGACGGGAATAGATCCCTCCGTTGCGGCCGCTGCGCGGCCTTCGGTCGGGATGACGGTCTCAACCGAGGACGGTTGAGCTACGGGTTGATTATCGGGGGTTGGGGGCCTGGGGCTTTTGTTTGAGGCCGAGGAGGATCCATTCGCGGGCCTGTTTCCACATGTCTTCGGTGACGCCGTGTCCGGCGTCGGGGAAGGGCACGAACCGCAGGCGGTCGCGATCTTTTCCATAGAGGGGTTCAAGCTCGGCCACGAAACGGCGGATCGATTCGATGTCGATGTATTCGTCGCGGCCGGCGCTGGCAAAGAACAGCGCCTTGGGGGGAATTTGGGAGAAGCGCGTCTTGGGATCGATCGAGTTGACCAGTTCGCGGAGGCGCGGGCCGTAGGAGGCCTTTCGCGTATCCTGTTCGGGGCCGGGCGCGATCTTGGTGACATCCCACCAAAAGTCCACCGCGCCGACGATGCTGGCCACGACCTTGACGCGCGGCTCCCGGCACGCGAGGACCATGGCCGTGCTGGCCCCCATCGAAAACCCCGTCGCCGCGACGCGGGAGGCATCGATGTCCGGCCGACGGGCGAGGGCGTCGAGGATGACCGGGATGTCCCTGGCCGTACGGGCGATGGAGGATTGATGGACCCAGATGCTGTACTCACCGCCGAGGGAGGCGATGTTGTCGCCGTGGAAGATGCCGTCAATCGAGCGCTCGCCGTGGAGATAGGCGTCGATGGTGATAGCGAAAACACCCTCGGCGGCAAGATCGCGGCACCACGGCTCAAGATTTTCCTTGGAGCCCCGGAAGCAGTGCAGACAGATCGCCACGGGGAAGGGGCCGCCCTTGGCCGGATAGATGGCGATCGCGGGCACGGCTTCGTCGGGATCGAAGCCCGGAAGACGCAGTCGCTCGCGAACCAGCCCGCCGGGCAGGTCGGTGCGCTCGAGAATCTGAATTTCCGGGGGAGAACCGGCGGCCGCGGCGAAAAGGGCCGCAGGAAGACAGACCAGAAAAGCCGCCAGTATTGTCGCCGGCCGCGAGAGCCGCTGCATGGCAAATCCGAAATCCTTCATTGCATTTCTCCCTAAATTGACTCCGTATTCCCTATCAACAAAGGTGTTTACGATGCCATGATACCCGATCGCGAGAATTGACGCAATGCAGACGAAATCAACCATTCACGACCGACTCGGTGGTTTGCATGCGGCTCTGCTGCCACAAGGTCCCTTCGGGGCGTTGTGCCGATTTCGGCTGGGCCCATTTGCGGAACAATTTTCCTTGTATGGCACGGATCGGCTGGTATATTTGAACTGGTTTGACCGTTATCCGGTTGCGGAGTTGTGGAGAAACAGCAGGGCAGGAGACGCCATGCGATCCTCGAAAAACAGTTTCCCGGGAAAGCGAAGCATTGGGACTGCAGGCCTTGTGGTTTGGCTATTGCTCGTCGGCGGGTGCAATCCGGCACGACAGCACCTGGATCAATTCAATTGCCTTTACCTGAGCGGGAAATTTCAGGAAGCGACCCAATTCTGCGCCGATCGGATCTCGGACCCCAACAAGGCCAGCGGCGACAATCTTCTGTGGGCCCTGCAGATGGGCTCGGTCCAGAGGATCAACCGGAATTACGCCGATAGCAACCTCTGGTTCGACCGGTGCGAAGAACTGATGAAGACCTTCGATCCGCAATCGCGCCAGACGGATGTCGTCGGGACGACCCTGGTGAACGACACCATCATTCCCTATCGGGGCCAGATCTACGACGGCATCATGGTCAATACCTATAAGGCGCTGAATTTCCTGGCGCTGAAGAATTTCGAATATGCCCGGGTCGAGTTGAATCGGGCGATGGAGCGACAGGCGCGGGCCAAAGACGCGTTCAATGAGGAAATCCAAAAGGAGCAGGAAAAGCTCGACAAGGAAAAATCCGACAAGAAGGAATCCAAGACCTTCGATTACCAAAAGACCGTCGAGAACGAAGACGCTCAGACCCGCATCCGAAACGCGTATCCCGATCTTTCGGAGTTCGAGGCCTACCCGGATTTCGTGAATCCTTACTCGACCTATCTGGCCGGGATCTATTTTTTGGTTTCCGGGGATGCGGGAAAGTCGCGCGACCTGCTGAGGGAATGCGCCGCGATGATGCCCGGGAATGCGTATGTCCAGGCCGATTCGGCGGCGGCGGAACACTTCCTGATGGAGGAAACCCCTTGCCCGCCGACGGTCTGGGTCTTTCTGGAGAATGGGGTCGGGCCGGTCAAAGAGGAGTTCCGGGTGGATCTGCCGTTGTTTTTGTTGACGGGGAAGGTGTATTACGCGGGAATCGCGCTGCCGAAACTGGTCGAGCGGCCGGCGGCGACGGAGCGGTTGACCCTCCAGATCGGACAGGACGAGTTTGCCACCGAGACGGTGGCCGACATGGACCGGGTCGTCAAGACCGAATTTGCCAAGGAGTATCCGTGGATCGTCACGCGGGCGGTGATCTCCGGCGGGGCCAAGGCGGCGGTTCAATATGCCATCCTCGAAAGTTCGAACAATAACAACAACAGCGGCGGAGCCATCTTCGCGGCGGCGATCATGGCGGTCTATAGTCTTGCGACGACCACGGCGGATGTCCGAATCTGGACGGCCCTGCCGAAAAATATCCAAGTAGCGCGGGCGTCCATGCCGTCCGACGGACAGGTCACCCTTCGCACCAGCCAGGGATCCCTCCATACGCTGAATGTCGGGACCGGCAAACACGCGATTGTGATTGTCCAAATGATCACCGCACTGACGGAGCCGCGGATCGAGGTTCTGACGATTCCTTAGAGGAAAAAAATGAACCAGACGGTCTGGGACAACTTTACGAATGTCGGTATAATGCCGGACGGGCCAACCGCGGGGCGCATGGCGGAAGGCCCCGAGGGCGTATCGGCGTCCCCGATTCCGGGGATCGGCGGTACGGGAATCCATTACGGTTGGAGAAACAACAGGAATCGAATCGGAAAGGGACTGTTCATGGGAAAACTATTATTGAGCATTATGGTGATCGGCTGCCTGGCGGGGTGTTATACCCCCCACAGCGAACAGGTACGGTTACAGCAAGGCGTTCGCAGCGACTCTCTGGACAATAACTTCATCACCCGTCCCATCATTGGCGTCGTCAGCTTTTTGATTGGGGAAGGGATCGTCGTCAACAATGTCAAGGAAGTCCGGACTCCCGAGGGATTTCTGGAAGTCCAGGTCAGCGGGGTCAATCAGTCGGCCTTCAAAAAGCGATTTGAATACAGGACCGAATGGCTCGATGCCAACGGATTGCTGATCGATTCGGTGATGAGCAAGTGGATGACCGTGTCGGTCCCCGCCCGATCGGACTTCGCGTTCAAGGTCGTTTCGCCGCGGGCCGACGCGGGGAATTACCGCATCAACACGCGCGTGGCCAAGTATATGGACGAATAATCGCATCGCACACTGAACAGGAGTCAGGACATGAACACGAAATGGACAATCATCTATCTTGTATTACCGGTTCTGGTTTGGGGATGCACGCCCCCGACGAAAAACATCGACATTCAGCACGACGAAGGGAAAGCGGAGTTGGCGCTGGAT
>PMBP01000245.1 GCA_003152975.1 Phycisphaerales bacterium
GGGGCGGGATTGCCGGGGCATCTGCACATCCATGTTGTTCCCCGCTGGGAGGGCGACACCAACTACATGGCCGTCTGCGGCGGCACCGATGTCATCAGTCAGGGGCTGCGGGACCTGTACGACCAGCTCCGTCAGATCAGCGATGAGCGCAAGTTGCCGGCGCTGTAGCATGGACACGCTGGCCCCCTACGCGATGGCGGATTCCCGAAGCCGGGGACGGAAGTATCCGGAGCCCGAGCACCCCTATCGCTCGGCATTCGAGCGCGACCGCGACCGGATCATCCACTGCGCCGCCTTTCGCCGCCTCGAGGGCAAGACGCAGGTCTTCACGCCCGGAATCAACGAGAGCTATCGAACGCGCCTCACGCACACCATCGAGGTCGCCCAGATCGGCCGGACCATCGCCCGGGTGCTGGGCCTCAATGAAAGCTTAACGGAGGCGGTTTGTCTTGGACATGACCTCGGCCACAGCCCCTTCGGCCACACCGGCGAACAGGTCCTCGACGAATTGCTCAAACCCTGGGGCGGCTTCGAGCACAACCGCCAGGCCCTGCGGATCGTCGATCATCTGGAGCACCCGTATGAGGCCTTCGCGGGCCTGAACCTGTGCTACGAAACGCGGCTGGGTTTCGGCCGCCACCACAGCCCCTACGACCATCCCGACAGTGACCTGTTTGCCGAGTCGGTCCCGACACTGGAAGGCCAGATTGCCGATGCCGCCGACCGGATCGCCTACAACTGCCACGATCTGGAGGATGGCCTGCTCTCGGGATTGATCGACGAGGCCGACCTCCAGTCGGTCCGGCTGTTCGCCGAAGCGCGGCAGCGGATCGGCGCCGACCGGATGACCGACCGCGTGGTCCGCCGCACCCGAACCGTCAAGACGCTGCTGGATACGCTGGCGCGGGACCAGATCGAAACCTCAAAAGCGACATTGCAGCAATATAATATCCGTAGTGTCGAGGATGTCTTCGCCGCCGGCCGATCCCTCATCGGGCCCAGCCCGGCGACGGAAGAAGGGCTGCGGGAGCTGGAAGCGTTTCTGCTGCATCATTTCTACCTGCACCCGTCGCTGCGGGAAGTGATCCGCAAAGTCCGCGACTGGATGGCCGAGGTCTTCGCCGCTCTCTGCGCCGCACCCGAACGGATGCCGCGGTATTATCAACAGATGACCCAGTCGCAGGGCCTCCAGCGGACCGTCTGCGATTATGTCGCGGGCATGACCGACCGATACTGCCTCAGTTGGCTCAAGGATCCGGTATGAAACATTGGAAGCAGTGGTACACCTCGTGTTTCGGCATGGGCTTTCTGCCGTGGGCCCCGGGCTCGTGGGGCTCGATCCCCTCGACGGTCCTGTTCGGCCTGTTGTGCGTGGCGGGTCTTCCCCCGTGGGGCATCGCGGCGATACTCCTTGTCGTTGCGGCCGTCGCCTCGGTGATCTGCGTGTGGTTTGCGCCGGATGTCATCGCCGTCGCCGGCGACGAGGACCCCGGCCAGATCGTCTGCGATGAAGTCGCCGGCCAGGCGATCACCTTCCTGGCCCTGCCGATGATCACCGACGCAACGACGATCCTGTGGACAATGGGGATCGGTTTTTTCATGTATCGACTCTTCGACACCCTCAAGCTCCCGCCCGCACGGCAACTGGAAAAACTCCCCAAGGGCTGGGGCATTCTCCTCGACGACCTGGCCGCGGGAATCCAGGCCATGATCGCCATGCAAATCATCGTCCGGCTCTGGCTGCTGAAGTGACACAACCACTGGCGTGAAAAGAAGAAGGCCTTTCCGACTGAACATCGAAAAGGCCTTTGTGTTTTGCGTTACCGTATCCGCTTTATGCGGCGGGTTTCTCCGCCGGTTTGGCTTCCGTGGGCTTGGGCTGTTCCGGAGCCGGGGCGGGTTTGGCTTCCGCCGGCTTGGCCGGTGCCGGTTTCTCGACGGGCTTGGCCGTCAGTTCGTCAATCCCGGTAAATTCTATCAACGCCATCGGGTTCTTCGAGTCCGGTCCGGGTTTACCGATCAGGCCGACCGTTTTGCCCAGCAACGGAGCCACCAGGGCCTCGGCGGTCTTGCTGGCCGGGATCGCGTAGCCGAGGATCTTGCCGGTCTCGTTGACGATGAGGTATCGCTTCTGCCCGGTTCTGGGCGTATAGACCAGCGACTCCTTGATGATGCCGGATAGAATATACTTGCCGGGATTGGGGATCGCGGCCAGCTTGTCGGCCAGATTTTTGCGGATCCCTTTTCGGACATTGTCGAGGGAACTATCCTGTTGTTGAATGGCCTTACCGGCGTCGCGGGCCGTCTCGTAGGCGTCGATCCGTTCGATATAGTAGTCGGCAAAGAGCTTGGCGTTGCCGGCCTGCGGATCATTGGAGATCGCGTCCAGCGATTTGCGGTACTCGGCGTACTTCTGCTCCGAGAGCGGCTTGTTGAGCTCGGCGATGACCTGCTCGGCCAGCTTGCGGCATTGCGCGATCAGTTCCTTTTCGCGGATCTTTTCCGGCGAGGGCTCTTCTTTCTTTTCCACGACCGGCGCGGGCTTTTCAGCCTCGGGGGTCGGCGGCGTTGCCGGAGTGGTCGGCGTTGTCGGTGTTGTCGGTGTTGTCCCCGGAGTCGCCGGCGTCGTCGCCGGTGTTGTGCCCGGCGCTGCCGGTTTGGGAACTACCGGGGCCGGAGTGGTTGCCGTTGCGGGTTTTTCGGAGCCGGGTCGCGGCGGCAAAGTGACCGCGGCCTTCGGAGCCGGGCTGACGAACTTGATAAACTCCCGACCGATCCACAGCCGGGCGCTGGCCGGCGGAACAATCTTGTAGTAGTCGCCTTTGGCCTCGGCGGGCCCCAGGATCTTGACGGTGTCGCCGTCATTGAGCTTGGCCTGCAGCGAAGTGGAGCGCATCGGCTCAACGGCCTCCGAGCCCGCCCAGATCCGGACGGCCTGACCGTTGATGATGCCAATGCCGGGATTGGCGGGATCCAGCTTGACATAGCTCTTGGAGACCCACGAGAAACTCCCTTCCGGCGGCAGAATCTGGGCCCAGGTGAACTTGTGATCGACCACCGTGACCTTGGCCGGCGAGCTGAGCTTGGTGGTGAAGTAGTAGGCCGTGCCGGGGCCGGAACGAACATAAACGCCCGTGCCGACGATCTCGGCAATGTACGGCCTCTCGGGTTCCGGCAACGCGGGTTGCGCGACGGGTTGCGCGGCGGGTTGCGCGGCCGCGGGGGCCGGTGCAGGGGCGGGGGGTTGCCCCGATGCGGAAACGGCCAACAAGGCCACGACCAACAGCCATCCATAACTTCGAACAGACATCATCCTGAAAGCTTTCATATCGAACTCCCCATTAGGATCTTATCCAACATTTCGCGTTGTATTCTATTCGATCAAAGGCCAATTCAGCAACAAGAAATCACGGCCGGTACGCCAAATCGGTCCCGGCATAATGATTGACGAACCAATAGCCCAAAGGTTTCATTTCCCTTTGCGCCGTCAGCCGCCGAACCGGGCCAGTTCCGCCCGGCACAATTCTTGTTGAGCCGGATCCGACAGCGTCTCCATCGCTTTGCGAAGAAACACGATCGCCCGTTCCGGACTCTGTAAATATCGGCCATAGAGCAATCCGAGCATGAGATGAACCTGCTCGGTGTATTCATAGCCGCTGTAATGAGTGAGGTACAATTCATAGGCCTGGGCCGAGGACTGCCACTGCCCGGCGGACATCAGTTGATTGGCCACATCCAGTTGGGCCTTGCGGGGCAGGATCGAGGCAGGGTCCTGGGCTAAAAGCTCCTGGTACCGCTGGGCCGCCGTCGGCAGGTTGTGCCCTTGGATCAGGGCGAGGATTTCGGTGCGAAGGGGATTTTGCGCCTCGACCGGCAGGGGTGGCTCGGCCACCGAAGAGCTGCCGACCCGTGCATCGACGACCTTCCGAACGGTCCGCCCGCCGAAGGGATCGTAACCGTCGGCGGCCAAATCCTTGAACTGGCGGCGGCGATTCCACTGGCGGAGCATGAACCACAGATCATCGTGGGTCCGTCCGATAAAACCGAAGGCGATCATCAGCAGTGAAGCGAGGATCCCAAAGCTATATCCGGCCGCGTGCGCCCAATAGGCCACCGCCGCCGGGGCAAAGGACGGCTCAATGAAGTTGTCGTAAATGATGAGCTTGAAAGCGATGAAAATCAGGGCCGACAACTCGATGGTTCCGATAAAAATGAACCAATAGACCACCGTAATCAGCGTTCGGGGAAACAGGACCAGATAGGCCCCGGTAATCGCCGCCACCGCGCCGCTGGCCCCAAGGACCGGAACCAGCTTGCCGAAGAGCATGTGACCGATCCCGGCAAAGACCGCCCCGGCCAGGTACAGACACAGGTAACTGACAGTCCCCAGCCGGTCGTTGACATTCTGCCCGAACAGGAACAGGAAGTACATATTCCCGATCAGGTGCATCCAGCTCCCATGCAAAAACGCATAGCTGACGAACTGCCACAAGTAGGCGTTGACCGGGTAGAGCATGAACTGCTGGGCCCAAAACCGTAGGGGTTCGGCTTGAACACTTCCCCCGACGCGGATAGAGTGGGGCTGATAGGTCAGCAGAAAGATGACCACATTGAGGCCGATCNNGATCAGGACATAATTGGCATAGGGCGTCCTGGATGGCACGATACTCGTTCGTATGGGCAGCAGCATTCTCGGTTCCCGGGATCATTAACGAAAAACGCTCGGGGTATTGTATCGGGCAAGTCTTCCCGCGACAAGGAAAGAATCCTGTAGCCACGGGGAATCAGCCGATTATACTATCAAGGTTTTTATCCGATGACGGATCGGATGGCGGAAAACGGCCGCCAAAGATCAGGATGGATCCATGACCTACGACTATATCGTGTTGCCGGTGTTGATTTTCCTGGCGCGGATCACCGATGTGACGATCGGAACGATCCGGGTGATCCTGATCACCCGGGGCGCCCGGAAACTGGCCCCGGTGCTGGGATTTTTCGAGGTGCTCATCTGGATCATCGTCGTCAGTCAGGTGATGCGGAATCTGTCTAATCCCGCCTGCTATGTCGGCTATGCGGCCGGCTTTGCCACCGGAAATTTCTTCGGGATGTTCCTGGAAGAAAAGCTGGCGATCGGAACGCTGATCATCCGCGTCATTACCCCGCGGGAAGGCGACGACCTGATCGGGGCCCTCAACCAGAAGGGATACGGCGCCACGATCGTCGAGGCCAGCGGGGCCACCGGCCATGTCCATGTCCTATTCTCGGTGATCCAGCGCAGCCAGTTGGGCACGGTCGTCGAGCTGATCCAGCGGTATTGCCCCAAGGCCTTTTACTCCGTCGAAGATGTCCGATTCGCCCGGGAGGGAATCTTTCCCGACCGGGAAGAACAACGGCTGGCGTGGCATTCGTGGTTGCTGCGCAAACGCAAATGAAGGGATGACAGGGGAACCGATCCGTGTGGAGACTGACCAACAAAAATCGACATCGCAAGAAGCGAATGGTGCAGGACCGGGTGGTCGCCAATGGAGCCAAGCCCCAGACCGAATCCCGGATCACCCTGATGGACTACGATGCCCAGCAGTACAAGGAGAAGGTCCTTGACGATATCCAGGAGGCGTTTCCCTTCAAGGACACCTCGTCGGTCACCTGGATCAACATCGACGGCGTGCACCGCACCGATATCGTCGAGTCCGTCGGCAAGCATTTCAACCTGCACCCGCTGGTGCTGGAAGATATCGTCATCGTCGGCCAGCGGCCCAAGACCGAAGATTTTGAAGACCACCTGTTCGTCCTGGTCAAAATGCTTCGATACAATGCCCGGGAGCATGTGGTCCTGTTCGAGCAGATCAGCTTGATCCTGGGGGCCAACTATGTGATCTCCTTTCAGGAGACCGTCGGCGGCGATGTCTTCGACGGCGTCCGCAACCGGATCCGCACCGGCAAGGGCCGGATCCGCAAGATGGGCCCCGATTACCTGGCCTACGCCCTGGTCGATGCGATCGTGGACAATTATTTCGTCGTGCTCGAGCAGATCGGCGAACGGGTCGAAGAACTGGAAGAGGCGATCGTCACCGATCCCGACCAGCAAATCGCCACCTATGTCCACAGTCTCAAGCGCGAAATCGCCATCCTCCGCAAGAGCGTCTGGCCGATGCGCGAAGTGGTCGCCCTGCTGCAACGGACGGAAAATGACCTGATCAAGGATACGACCAAGATCTTTTTGCGGGATGTCTATGATCACGCCATTCAGGCGGTCGATACGATGGAAGTCTATCGCGATATGGTGGCCAGCATTATGGACCTGTATCTGTCCAGTCTGAGCCACAAAATGAACTCGGCCATCAAGGTGCTGACCGTGATCTCGACGATCTTCATGCCGTTGGGTTTTCTGGCCGGCGTTTTCGGGATGAACTTCAAGCACTTTCCGGAAATCGAAGAGCCCTGGATGTACCCCTATGGGTTTTGGGGCGTCATCTTTACGGTCACGGGGATCATGTTGTACCTGTTCAAGCGAAACCGATGGATATGACCACGGCCACAATGGAGAGCGACCATGATTGAAATCCTGCAACAGCGGGTCCGGAAACTCCGAGAAGCGATTCGCCATGCCGGCATCGACGGATTGTTGATCGTCGATCCGAAAAATGTGTCGTATCTGACCGGCTTTCTGGGCGAGGATAGTTGGGCCCTGGTCGCCGGCCGCCAGACCGTCCTGCTGACCGACAGCCGCTATGTCGAACAGGCCCGGCAGGAATGTCCGTCCTGCCGGATCGTGTTGCGAAAGACCACTCTGACCGACAGCGTCGCCCAGGTTGTCGCCCGCAGTCCGGGATTGCGGACGCTGGGCGTTGAGCCGGGAATCTCGGTCGAAATTTACGGGTTACTGCGGAACAAGGTCGCCGCGCGGCTTAAACCCGTCGGGGGCCTGACCGAAGGTCTTCGCCAGATCAAGGATGCCGGCGAGGTCCGCCGGATTCGCAGGGCGGCGGCCACGGCGTGGGAGGCCCTCGCCGAGGTCCTGCCGCGCTTCCGGCCCGGCGTCAGCGAAAGCGCCGTCGCCGGGATGATCGAGTATGCGATCCGACTGCGGGGAATGAAGAGCAGCTTTGACCCGATCGTATGCTTTGGCCCCAACGGCTCGCGGAATCATCACCAGCCCGGGAGTCGGAAACTCAAGACAAACGACACAATCCTGATCGACTTTGGCGCAAAAGGACAGGGCTACATCTGCGACCTGACGCGAAGTTTTGCCGTCGGGAAATCCTCTGCCCGATATCGCAAGGCCTGGCAGGCGGTGTACGACGCCCAGCAGAAAGGGATCGGAATGATCGCCCCGGGCGCCGATACGCAGGCGATCGACGCGGCCATCCGCAAGGTCATCGCCGACAGCGGCTTCCCCGTTTTCGGCCACGGCAGCGGCCACGGCATCGGGCTTGCCGTTCACGAGGCGCCGTTTCTGTCGCCGATCCGCAAGGGCAAACTACAGACCGGCCAGGTCCTGACCATCGAGCCGGGGATCTATCTTCCCGGCGAGTTCGGCATCCGGATCGAAGACGATATCCGGGTCACCGAGAACGGGCACCAGGTTGTCTCGCACGATTGGCTCCACGGGTTCAGCGGCGATTCCCTTCCGACCCTGAAAACCCGCTGAACGGGGGGACCGGTTTTCCCTGCAAATCCGGCATCGAAGCTGGAGGGATTCCCGATCTATCGGGATCGAGTCCGAATCTGCTATTTCGAGGCGCCGGCCGCCAGGGTCTTTTTCAGATCGGATTCCATCCGCGTCAGAATATCCTTCAGCGCCAGGTTCAGGCCCTGGATCAATTCGTCCGTTGCCGGGCGGGACAAGGGCTGCTCGGACCGATAGCTCTGGTGGAACACCACGGTGTTGTCGGCCTTGCGTTCGTCGATCAGAACAAACTGGATCTCCATAACCGCCTTATACGACCCCGGGGACAGTTCCGGCCTGAAATCCCCATACAGCGCCGAGACATTTCCCTCCAGCGAAAACTGGGCAGTCGCCCGGCTCGTGGCGTCCAGGACCTGGCTGAAAACATGGCCCGCCTGCAGCCACCGCCGGGTTTCTTCGGTTACTAGACTTTCCGGCGGGACGATATAACGGCGGTAATAATCGGATTCGATGCTCATCTCAGCGGTGCGGTAGGTCAGCTCCGTACGATTGTATCGATCGGAGATCCGAAAATTGCGGATCTTGAGAATGTCCGCACGGGTCGTGGCGCCGGCGGCGGCCTCGTGGTCCACGGACAAAACGAAGTAACGATAGTCGTAGGCCCGCTGAGTTCCGCACCCGCAGGCGAACGCGATCAACAGGCCGAGACTGAGAACAAGGACGGGGGTACGATTCATGGGGCGATCTCCGTGGGTTTGGGCGGCGCACTGAAGAACAACTGGGCCGGGTCTTTCTTGGCGTTCTCCGTCAGCTCCCGCAGGTTGGCCGAGGCCTGGTTGAGGTTGGCCACGATCCGCTCCAGTTCCGGCTGCTGCGTGGAGACAAACTGGTCGATCCGCTTGAGCGTGACATTCAACTGGTTGACGAACTGCGGAAGGTTCGCCGATCCGGTGTTGGGAGCGTTCGGGTCGAGCAGTGCCGTGGCGTGGTTGGAGGCCTGCTGGAGCTGCGTGATCAGCCGGATCATTTCCTCGCGAACGCGGACCAGTTGCGCGTCCTGAATGCCCGTCGTGATCGAGTCGAACGACTTCTGCAGCGAGGCGGCCAGCTTTTCGAAGTCCACCTTCGACAAAGACTGGAACAGCGAATCGGCCGATTGCGAAATATTGCGAAATAAGCTGGTCGTGGATGGCACGAAGTGATACTTGGGAGTCCACGGGACCGACATGGCCGGAAATCGCTTGGGATCGATGAAGTCGGCCTCCAGGTAATAG
>PMBP01000441.1 GCA_003152975.1 Phycisphaerales bacterium
GTGGCATAGAGGCGATCCATTGAGCGGCGGCGGGAGAGGGTTCCATAACGGCGTTAGTTGGGAGAGTATATGAAGTTGGGCGATATCGTCTGTTTTGACGCGTTGGTGGCGGACCTGAAGGCCAAAACCCGGGACACGGCGATCGCCGAATTGGTTGCAGCTCTTGCCCAGTCGGGCAAACTGGGAAAGGCCGATGCGGCGAAGATCAGCAAGGCGGTGGTGCAACGGGAACGGGAAGCCAGCACGGGAATCGGCAAGGGCGTGGCGGTGCCGCATGTCAAGCACGCCGACGTTCCGGAGGTTGTGGCGGCCGTGGGCCGCTCGGCCAAGGGCGTGGATTTCTCGTCGCTGGACAAGCAGCCGGTCTTTACGGTGATTCTGCTCCTCAGTCCGGTCGGCAATGCGGACCGACATCTGCAGGCGATGGAGGCGATTTTCCATCACCTGCAAAAGGATGATTTCCGCCGGTTTATCCGGCAGGCCGCGACGACGGAAGCGATGAAAGAAGTCATCCTGGATGCCGAGCGATCGGGGACCTGACCGGTTCCAAGCCCAGTCGAGATGGAGACGGGACCGGAACGAGGCATGGGAATCCATCGGCCGGTCCCGCAAGCGATGAGGGAGAACGGATTTCTTGACCGAATCGGTTGTCGAAATTGAAGTTCAGATCCGAAATGAGGAAGGTCTGCATATGCGACCTGCCATGTTGTTTGTCGATGTGGCGGGCCGCTACCATAGCGAGATCCGGGTCAGCCACGGCCCGAAGACCGTTGACGCCAAGAGCATCATGCAGATGACGATGCTGGCGGCGACCTGCGGAACGATGTTGAAAATCCAGGCCACGGGGGCCGATGCGCAGCAGGCGGCGGAGGCCCTGCGGGAGTTGGTTGAAGTGCAGATGTTCCATGAAACGCCGGCCAAGCAACAACCGCCGAGCGAGCCGAATACCTAAGGGGTGGGGATGGAGATACGAAAAGGCATCGCGGTATCGCCGGGCGTATCCATCGCCAGGGCTCTGGTCATCGATTCGCGCGAGCAGCGAATTCCGCGACGATCGATCCTGCCATCCCAACGGGCCAACGAAGTCGGTCGGGTTTCGGAGGCATTTCTGGGGGCGATCCAGGAACTGACCACGCTGCAATCGGGCACGAACATCGACCAGGACAATATTCGAGACATCTTCGCCGTCCATCTTCGGTTTTTGCAGGATGCCAGTTTTCGCAGGCGGATCACGGATTTCATCGAGAAAGAACTGACGACCGCCGAATACGCCGTCTCGACGATCCTTCGGGAAATCGCCTCGCACTTTGCGGGGATCGACGATCCGTATATCAGCGAGCGGGCGGCGGACATTTTCGACATTGAAAAACGGCTTTTGCAGAAATTGGTGGGCAAGGCCCGGGATATGATGGACCCCCTGGGCGAGGAGGTGATCGTCATCGCCAACGATCTGACGCCGACGCAGACGGCGGGCTTTAGCAAGACCCAGGTAAGGGGATTCGCGACGGAGAAGGGGGGACGAACCAGCCACACGGCGATCATTGCACGGACGCTGGGTATTCCGGCGGTGGTGGCGCTGGGTGACATTACCGGATCGGTATCGGCCGACAGTCGGATCATTATCGACGGCAACCGCGGCGTGATCGTGATCGATCCGAGCGAGGACACGATCCAGGAATACCGGGAGTATGCCCAGAATCTGCGGCGGCTGGGCCTGAAACTGGATTCGCTGAGGGACAAGCCGGCGGCCACGCGGGATGGGGTGGCGGTGACCTTGCTGGGGAATGTGGAATTCCCGGACGAGGCGAAGATGGTCAAGGAGAAGGGCGGCCAGGGGATCGGGTTGTACCGGACGGAGTTCTTGTATCTGTACAGCGGGACCGAGCCGACGGAGGAAGATCACTACCAGGCGTATGCCGAGACGGTTCGCTCGTTCGAGGGCAAACCGGTGGTGATCCGGACGATGGACCTGGGGGCCGACAAGGTGCCGCACGGCCACAAGCTGCATGAGGCCAACCCGGTGCTGGGTTTGCGGTCGATCCGGTATTGCCTGCAGAACCTGCCGCTGTTTAAGACGCAGCTTCGGGGCCTGTTGCGGGCGTCGGTGCTGGGGGATATCCGGATCATGTTCCCGCTGATCGGCAACCTGCAGGAGCTGCGGCAGGCGAAGATGATCCTGCGGGATGTGATGGAAGACCTGGACGAGTACGCGATTCCGTACAATCCGCTGGTGCCGGTGGGGATCATGATCGAGACGCCCAGCGCGGCGCTGACGGCGTCGATGCTGGCGGGGGACTGCGACTTTTTCAGCATCGGAACCAACGACCTGATCCAGTACACGCTGGCGGTGGACCGGGCCAACGAGCATGTCTCGACGATGTTCACGGCGGCCGACCCGGCGGTGCTGGGGCTGATCCGCAGCGTGATCCACGACGCGCACAAGGCCAAAATCGGCTTGAGCGTATGCGGCGAGGTGGCGTCGGAGCCGGAGTTCATCATGCTGCTGCTGGGGATGGGCGTGCGGACGCTGTCGCTGGCGCCGCCGATGATTCCCGAGGTCAAGCAGATCATCCGGTCGGTGACCATCGAGGAATGTAATTTCCTGGCGCGGAAGGTCGGGGCGATGGATTCGCAGCGGCAAATCAAAAACTACATCCGCGACGCGGCGATGAAGATCATGCCGGAAGCGTTTTGAGATCGAGGAATGAGGACAGAGCTAAATGGTTGATATTGCAACTCGCCAATTGATTCTTACTTTCCGGATCGAGGGGAACCTGTGTTACCTCTCGCACCACGAAACCGTGTCGATGTTGCAGCGGGCGCTGATTCGGGCGGGGGTACGGCTGATCTATTCGCAGGGGTTCAACCCGCGGCCGCGGCTGTCGCTTCCCCTGCCTCGGGCGGTGGGCGTGCGGTCGGATTGCGAGATGTTGTGCGCGCTGGTGGAGGCCGGCGACGACACGGCCGAATTGATTCGCCCCCGGCTGGAAGGGCAGCTTCCGGAGGGTTGCACGATTCGGGAGATCCGGCTGACGGACACCAAGGCCTCGTTTCAGCCGGTGGCGGCGACCTATCGGATTTCGGTTTCGGACCTCTCGGCCGATTTCTCGATCCAGCAGGCCATGTCCCGGCTGCGCGAGGATCTGGCCGAGCATCGGCCGGTGGAGGTACAGCGATCGACCGGCGGATCAGGGCCGTCGCGGATTCTGGATGTCGGGCCGTATCTGTCAACGATCGAACAGGGTTCCGATTGGGTGAGTTGCCGGTGCCGGATCACGCCGCAGGGATCGGTCCGGATCGAAGAGCTGCTGGGTGTGCTGAAGATCGATCCGGCGCGGGTATCGGAGCCGGTTCGCAGGGAGTCGGTGGAGTGGGAGCAGAGGTAAGGTTGTTTCGTGTCGTTTCATGTTAAACAGGAGTGAAAATAGTTTATATGTCAAAAGAGATGTTGATCAATATTTCCCAGGGGCAGGAATGCCGCATCGCGGTTGTGGATGCCGGCAGCCTCGAGGAATTGTATATCGAGCGGTCCAGTCTGGTCAGCCATGTCGGGAACATGTACAAGGCCCGCGTGGTGAATGTCGAGCCGGCGATTCAGGCGGCGTTTGTCGATTTCGGCACGCAGCGAAACGGGTTTCTGCATATCAGCGACCTGCACCCGCGGTATTTCCAGAAAGAGCGGGTGTCCGTGGAAAAAATCGGGCGGCGCAAGGCCCTCAGCCAGCGCCCGCACATTCAAAAGAGTCTCAAGAAGGGCCAGGAGATCCTGGTGCAGGTCACCAAGGAGGGCATCAACACCAAAGGCCCGACGCTGACGACCTACATCTCGCTGCCGGGCCGGTATATTGTCCTGATGCCGTGGATGGACCGGGTGGGGGTGTCGCAGAAGATCGAGGAAGAGGCCGAGCGCAAGCGCCTCCGGGAAACGGTCGAACAGATGGAACTGCCCAAAGACGCCGGGCTGATTATCCGCACGGCCGCGCAGGGCGCAACCAAGCGGGATCTGCAAAACGACCTGGCCTATCTGAGCCGACTGTGGAGCTCGATCCAGAAACGGATCGATTCTTCGTCGGCGCCGGCGGAGGTGTATCAGGAATCGGATCTGGTGATTCGGACGGTGCGGGATATTTTCAGCAGCGACATTTCCAAGGTGACCTGTGATCACGAGCCGGTGACGCGACAGATCCGGGATTTTCTGGGGATCGTCCAGCCGCGGCTGAAGGGCCGGGTGATCCTGTACGAAGGGCAGACGCCGTTGTTTCACAAGTTCGGCATCGAGAAGGAGATCAACAAGATCCGCTCCAGCCGCGTGGAACTCAAGAGCGGCGGGTCCGTGATCATCGAGCCGACCGAAGCGATGGTGGCCATCGATGTCAACAGCGGCAAGTATCGCAAACCCGACAACGCCGAGCAGACGGCGCTGAAAATCAACCAAGAGGCGGCGCAGGAGATCGTACGGCAGCTTCGGCTGCGGGACCTGGGCGGTCTGATCGTCTGCGATTTCATCGACATGCGGGACTCGAAGAACCGGCGAGAGGTGGAAAAGGTGTTCCGCGAGGCCCTCAAGAAAGACCGGGCCCGTTCGAGGGCGCTGCGGATGAGCGCGTTCGGACTGATCGAGCTGACGCGACAGCGGATGCGTCCGTCGTTGCAGTCGAGCACCTCGGATAAATGCCCGCATTGCGGGGGAACGGGCTCGATCAAGAGCGCCGAGTCGCAGTCGATCGAGCTGGTGCGGCTGCTGGAAACGGCCCTGGCGAAAAAAGAAGTCCGACGGGCCGAGCTGCGGGTTGCGCCGTCCGTGGCCGAGTTTCTGCTGAATGATAATCGGGCCATACTGACTCGAATGGAAAGCGAAGCGGATAAGGCGATCGGGGTCCGTGCCGATCCAACCCAGCCCCTCGAAGGACATGAGTTGAAGTGTTTTGACGAGCGGGGAAGCGAAGTGCGGTTGTGAGACAGGGAACGATCCGATTCGCGTTGGTTTTTTCCTTTTCGCCTTGGGCCTGATCGGAGTGATCCGCCATGAAGCTTGACCTGGAATTTGCGCGGGATGTGATTCGCAACGAGGCGGCGGGGGTTCTGTCGCTGCTGGATCGGGTCGATGTTTCGTTTCTGTCCGCGGCGCAAATGATCTTTGAGAATCCCGGATCGGTGATTGTGACTGGGATGGGCAAGGCCGGAATCGTGGGACGGAAGATCAGCGCGACGCTGGCCTCGACGGGCACGCCGAGCCATTTTCTGCATCCGGTGGAGGCCGTTCACGGCGATCTCGGACGG
>PMBP01000226.1 GCA_003152975.1 Phycisphaerales bacterium
CTATGGATGCCGTGTGCGGCCGAACCAGTCGTGGCCTTCCCAGTTGCAGCGGCTTACAGATCGTTCGATCTACAATATGTCGTTGGGCGGTTATGGACCCATCGAAGAATTGATGCTTCTGAATCGGGCGGTCGAGATGCGGCCGTCGCTGGTGATCTATGCGATGTTTATCGGTAATGATATATATGATGCCTATACATCCGTCTATTACCGCAATCAGTTCCCGGAATTCAAGACACAGGATGCGGCCTTTCAGAAGGCGATCGCGGATCGTGAACGAGAGGCCCCGTTTGACGATACGGTCAGAATGCAGGATACGGTATCCCTTTTATTTCGCGATATGACGGGGTCAGCCCTCAACCGACTCAAGCTCTGTCGCCTGTTTTGCGCGATGGAAGCGGCGATACAAAGCAAAACCGACGGCATCCTGTCCAATTTTCATTACCTCAATTTCCGGAACGAACGCCGTACTGCGATGGCCAATTCGGAGTATTATGAACTGTTTGAAACCCCGGACTATGTGACGATCTTGATTCCCGCTTTCCGACACAAGGGCGTGAATTTGGACGATCCGAGAATCGAAGAAGGGTTGCGGATTTCGCAACAAGCATTACTGAAAATGAACACTACCGCACAAACCCATGCCATCGATTTCTTGGTGCTCTTGATCCCCAACAAGGAACGGGTTATCTACGAATTCTATCCCGCAAACAATCGTGTAGCTTCGGAAGCGATGAGTCGGGTTGTGAAATATGAAGATGAAATTCGCCGCCGCACCCTCGGTTTTCTGGGCGAACGGAAGATTTCATGTATCGATCTGTTGCCGGTGCTCAAGAATTATCTGGCAAACGGCGGACGACCCTATTTCATCGATCACGACACTCACTTCAATCCGGAGGGGAATGGATTGGTGGCGAGAATCGTCGATCAGTATATGAAGAAGGAATCCCATGATCCGGGGAATCCATAGGGGATGATCGAGGATGCCGATGGAATTGGTTGATCGTGTTTGTGAATTTCCGAATCGGGTACTACACGGTGACGGGATTGCTTCGGGCGGGGTTGATTGGGTCGGTTCAAAATGAACGCTGTCGAAGGCCATCAAGTTGAAATGCGAATTCATTTACGGGGATGTTCAATGGTACGAATTGGAGTGGGACTAATAATCAGCCTGGCCTTTTGGGCATCAGGCCAATCGGATCATCAATGGGTTTCGACGGACGAAAAGTCGATGACGGACATGCTGATGGAAGACCATGGGATTCCGACGACGCCGGCGGAGGATCGGGCCCAGCAGGAGCGGTTTCTCGGTAAGTTCCGGGACCGGGCCGGGCGGGATATCCAGACACTTCCGGGGGTTGTTATCGAGAATTCCAAGGAGATCATCTTGGATTGGGACAAGGCCTTCTGGCTGCTGGCGGCCGGCGGCGGGAGCATCGCGATCAACAGCTCCGGGGCCGACGACCGGATGGAGAAGGATATCCGACACAACGCCTTTATCCCCGAGGACATGGACAGGATGATAGAAGTGGTCGGCGGGCCGGGATTCCATTTCGGCGTGGCGGGTTTGTGGTACATGATCGCGGCCGAACAGGGCAACGAAAAGGGCCTGGAGCAATCGTGGACGATGCTCAAGGCGCTTTCGGTTACCGGGGCATGGACCCTGACCTTGAAATTGGCGGTCAATAACGATACCCCCAACGGCATGGAATTGGCCTGGCCCAGCGGACACACCTCCAGTTCGTTCACCGTCGCGTCGGTGCTGGACGAGTTCTACGGACCCGGCGTTGGCATCCCGGCCTATCTCGGGGCGGGATTTGTGGGTTACCGCATGATGGAATCGGGCGACCATTGGCCCAGCGATGTGCTGTTTGGGGCGGTGCTGGGGTACATTGTCGGCCACCATGTCGCCGGCAAGGATAAGCAGGCCACCGTCGGAGGATTTAAGGTCATTCCGTTTGCCGATCTGGATTCTGTCTCCGACAAGGGTGTTACGGGTCTGAGTCTTGTCAAGCGATTCTGATTTCGTCGATCCATATTTCGGTTTGAACCCCCCCCGTTTTCCCCGGAATCTGGAGCGTTGCGCCCGGAACCCGTGGAAAAAGTCTTTGAAAATCCTCGCCCCGGACGATAGAGTATCTGTCTGGAAAATGATTATAAGTAGCGAAATTACGAGGCAAATATGACGGATTTTGTGATTCAACCGGCGGAACGGGTCAAGCGGCTGCCGCCGTATTTATTCGGACGGATTAACGCGCTGAAACTGGAAAAGCGGCGACAGGACATCGATGTGATCGATCTGGGGATGGGCAACCCGATGGACGGGGCGCCGAAGGCCGTGGTGGACAAGCTCTGCGAGGCCGCCCGTGACCCGCGCAACCACCGGTACAGCATGTCCAAGGGCGTGTATAATCTGCGGCGGGAGATGGCGGCCAAGTACGCCCGCAAGTGGAATGTTCAGCTCGACCCGGAGACCGAGGTGCTGGCGTGCCTGGGTTCCAAGGAGGGCTTTAGCCACATGTGCCTGGCGATGCTGGGTCCGGGCGACACGGCGATCGTGGCCGATCCGGCGTTTCCGATCCACATTTACGGTGTGGCGCTGGCCGGGGGTAATGTCATCAGCGTGCCGCTGGGCAACGATCAGAAATTTTTGGATTCGATCGCGCTGGTATGCGAGCATTTATTCCCGCGGCCCAAGCTGCTGATTCTGAACTATCCGCACAACCCGACGGCGATGACCGTCGATGAGGGATTTTTCGAGACGGTCGTGGCTTTGGCCAAACGATTCAATCTGGCGGTCATCAGCGATTTTGCTTACGGTGAAACCTGTTTCGACGGGTACACGGCGCCGAGTTTTTTGTCGGCCAAGGGGGCCAAAGATGTGGGCGTGGAGTTCACCACGCTGAGCAAACCCTACAACATGGCGGGCTTTCGGATCGGTTTCGTGGCGGGCAACAAGGACATGGTCGGCGCTTTGGCGACGATCAAGGGCTACTACGATTACGGGATCTTCCAGGCGATCCAGATTGCCAGCATCATCGCCATGCGCGAAGGCGACGGCTTCATCAAAGAGCAGAACCAGCTTTATCAGACCCGCCGGGATGTGGTTTGCGATGCGTTGCAGCGGATCGGTTGGCAGACTGACCTGCCGCGGGCGTCGATGTTTGTCTGGACGCGCTTTCCGCCGGAATATTCGGGCGGCAAGGGAAGTATCGACTACGCGATGGATCTGCTCAACTACGCCAATGTCGCGATCGCGCCGGGTCGGGCGTTCGGCGAAAACGGCGAATACTGCATGCGAATCGCCCTGGTGGAAAACGAGAACCGCCTCCGGCAGGCGATCCGCAATATCTCGCGGTTTAATCAGGCCAAACCCGTCAGCGGTCAAAAGCGGCGGGCGAAAAAGTCGACCTGATCGTTTCCTTTGTTTTTCATTGAAAAGGGCCCTGGTAGGCCCTTTTTTATTGGACGATGGCATTCTGTCGAGGCCGTATTTCGGCAAAAACATCTTGACTTTTGACGGTTTTTATGGTCTAATACAAAAGAGAAATGAGGGATGTTCGACTCGCTGACAGGGCGGGTTGGGTCTCGTTTCTCAGGATTCCGATGGGCTCCAACGGCCTTCCGGAATGGGGGTGAGCAAGACGCTCACGACAGTCGCAATACCCGAAGCGTGTGTGCCTGTGTGTGATGTTCAAAGAGCAGGGAGTCTTTGAACGAATGGCAGGATGCCGGAGCAAGGGTGTTTGTTTGAAGAAAGTTGAGCGACAACACATGAAGAAGATTTCCATCGTATTGGGTGCGCTGATGATCTGTACCTCCAGTCTGATGGCCATGATGATAACTCCGGTGATGTCCGGCCAGACGAATTTCAATAACGGCAACCTGATCGGGTCCGTCGACTACATGGTGTTCGCTCCCGCCGAGTATCCAGGCGAGACGCTGTTCCCGAGTCTGGACTATGTGTATGCCTACCAGGTGTTCAATGATGCCGCGTCGAAGGTCTCGATCGACTTTTTCTCGGTCGGGCTTGAAGCCAACGCGATCGTGGGCAATCTGACCTACGAGGCCGTTGCCGGCGAAGTAATCCCCGGATACCAGGCGATTTTGTCGGAGAGCGTGTTGAACCTGTTCTTCGGTCCGGCCGGGCCCATCACTAAGGGAAAGCAGTCCGCGCTTCTGCTGTTCAGCAGTCCCATGCAGCCCATGCAGGGCTTCGGGGCGGTGTCCGGCGGTTTCACCGGCGGCGAGATCGTTTCGGTGGCCGCCCCGATTCCCGAACCGATGACGCTGACCCTGCTGGCCTTGGGCGGAGCGTTTGCGGTTCGTTCGCGGCGTTCGTAATCGTTCTCTGAATCCTTCCGGCGGGCCGGTCGTTAACCGGTCCGCCTTCCGTCATACGCTAAGATTGTCGGAGGATACGATGATGATGCATTCAATTTCCCGGCCGGGTCGATGGATGCTGGGCCTGGCGGTATTAGGACTGGCTGCGGCCCTGTGTCCAGCACAGTCCCAGTCCGGTTATGCCCTGATTGTCGAGCAAACTCCCAACGATGGCGGGGCGGTAACCCCCAACAGCGGCGTTCACAGGTTCGGGGTCAATCAGATGGTGACCCTGATGGCCGAACCCAAGAGCGGATATCGATTTCTCTATTGGCTCGGCGATGTGACGGACATGACCCACAACCAGACCTCGGTCTGGCTGGATTCGCCAAAGATCGTGGTAGCGGTGTTTGAGAAGACACAATTCGAGCTTCCCGAAGAGATCGGCATGTCCAATGGCGGTGGCGGCGGCCAGGATAACGCGATCAGCGTTGGATCGGGTTGGCGGATGGGATCGAGCGTCAGCGACGGAGGCAGCGGCTCGGTTGTGACTTATCAGTGGGTTGCCCCTCCCAGTGTCGATCCCGGCCAGACTTCGGTACCGGAACCGGCTACGCTTGCCCTGTTGGGACTGGGTTCGGTTTGGATGCTGAAATCCCAACGGCGTTCCTGAGAGGAGCACGATCGATACGGCGATTACCGGTGTCGCCGCGTGAGCGGAACAGTTTACGCCTTGCGAAAGACCGCGACGACATTCTCGACATCGACGACGAACAGGCGATTGTCGCCTTCGAAGTCCACGGGGATCGCCCCCTTGGGATTGAACAGGACCTTGTCGTATTGCCGCAGGGGAATGTCCGAAGACTGCTCGACCTCCGCCGAGACCGAGACGATCCGGCCGGTGATCGTGGGGATTTCGATGTTGTCCGGCAATTGAATGCCGCCCTTGGTGGCCCGCTTGTCCTCGTCCTTGCGGATCAGGACCCGCTTGCCCACGGGTTCAATGGTTTCAATTCCATGAGTGTCTTTCTTGTCCACGCGAATCCTCGCCGTTGGCTTTTTGCCGCCGCGTTCCATTCCTTATGATTCCGGCTCGACCGGGGTTTTTTTGCCGGTTTTACGGCCGGTCCGGGCGGGCTTCTTTTCGGGTTTGCCCAGCATCTGCTCAAGCTGTTCGGGCGATGACGGCGGCCACTTTCCCTCCGCCTGCCATTGCTTGAGCGAATCGAGTTGCTTCATTGAAACGATCGTTCGGCACTTTGGAAAACGATTGCATCCGAGGAACGGTCCGCGTTTGCTTTGGCGGACGACCAACTCGCCCTGGGAACACTTGTGGCAGCGGATGCCGGTGGGCTGGGCGGGTGGCCTGGGCGGAAGAATTTTCCCCTCTTTGTCGATTTTCTGGATCGTCTTGCAGTCGGGATAGCCGGAACAACTGAGGAAACGACCGAAGCGGCCCATACGGATGACCATCGGTTTGCCGCAGGCGGTGCAGACATGGTCGGTCTTTTCGTCGCCGGTGATCTTGCCCTCGCGGTCGCATCGCTCGGCGTGTTTGCAGTCGGGGTAGGCCGAACAGCTCAGGAAGCGGCCGTTCTTGCCGAACCGATAGACCATGGGCTTGCCGCACTTGGAGCAGGTATATTCGCTCGGCTGGGTCTCGGCCTTGGCGTGTTTCATGCCTTCCTGGGCCTTGTCCAGACTCTGCCGGAACGGCCCGTAGAATTCCTTGAGGACCTGGACCCAGTCGAGGTTCTGGTCTTCGATCTTGTCGAGTTGGTCTTCCATGTGCCGGGTGAAGGCGATCTCCATGACCCCCGGGAAGTATTCGCACAGCTTGTCGGTGACGATTTCGCCGGTATGGGTGGCGTGGAATTTGTTTTCGAGCTTCTCGACATACTTTCGGTCCTGAATCGTCGAGATGATCGAAGCGTAGGTGCTGGGCCGGCCGATCCCCTCCTTTTCGAGGGCCTTGACCAGCGAGGCCTCGGTATAGCGGGCCGGCGGCTTAGTGAAATGCTGCTGTGACCGGATCGAGACTGGATAGACCGCCTCGCCCGTTTTCAGCGGCGGCAGATCGGCGCCTTCGGCGCCGGAGGGCCAGATTTTCGTGAAGCCGTCAAAGACCAGTACCCGCCCGTTGGCTCTGTATCGGCACGGGCCGATCGAAGTCTGTGCGAGGATCTCGACGGAGGTGGTGTCCCACTGTGCAGCGGACATCTGGCAGGCCACGAATCGCCGCCAGATCAGGTCGTAGAGTTTGAATTGTTCTTCGGTCAAACAGTTTCGGATCTGGTCCGGGGTCAGGTCCGGATCGGTCGGACGGATGGCCTCGTGGGCCTGCTGGGCGCCTTTCTTGGAGGCGAAGAAGTTCGGCTTTTCCGGGATATAGTCGGCACCGAGGTTCGAAGTGATGTGATGGCGTACGGCTTCGACGGCCTCGCCTGACAGGTGGGTGCTGTCGGTTCGCATGTAAGTGATCAATCCCAGCGCGCCCATCGGGCCCAGGTCGATGCCTTCGTAAAGTTGCTGGGCGATGACCATCGTCCGGCTGGCGCTGAATCCCAGACGGTTTGCCCCGGCCTGCTGGAGCGTCGAGGTAATGAACGGCGCCGACGGCCGCGAGACCACCCGCTTGACGGACAGGTCCTCGACGGCGAATTTCGCTTCCTTCACGGCCGCGAAGACCCGCTGGGCCTGCGCCTGATTTTCGGCGTGAAATTTGTCGTTATTGACGCTGGTCAGTTCGGCGCGAAAGGCCTTGCGTGCGGCAAGCCATTCGTTTTGCTGGTCAACCGTGGGGCCTTCTTTGTCCGAGCCGTTGCCGGCAAAGGCCTGCCATTGTTGCGACAGGGCCGGGTCGTTATTTATTGAAAAGACGGCCGGAATAAGCCAGTATTCCTGCGGCACAAACGCGCGGATCTCGCGTTCTTTCTCGACGATGATCCGCACCGCCACCGACTGGACCCTGCCGGCGCTGAGGCCGCGGGCAACTTTTTTCCACAGCAGGGGGCTGATCTGGTAGCCGACGATGCGGTCGAGGATTCGACGGGCCTGCTGGGCCATTACGCGGTTCATATCCAGCCGGCCGGGCTGAGCAAAGGCGTCCTGAATGGCCTTTTGGGTGATGGAGTTGAAGACGACGCGCCAGGTTTTCTCGGCAGGCATTTTGAGGATTTCGGCCAGGTGCCAGGCGATCGCCTCCCCCTCACGGTCCAAGTCTGTCGCCAGGTACAGCGTATCGCACTTTTTCGCTGCGGCCTTCAGGGCCGCGACCGTCTTTCGCTTGTTGGTCGGGATGTCGTAAGTGGGCTCGAAATTATTTTCAATGTCCACCGACAGACCCTTTTCGGGCAGATCGCGGATGTGGCCGAACGACGCCTTGACCTCGAAGTTGGGCCCGAGGTATTTATTGATCGTTTTGGCCTTGGCCGGAGACTCGACCACGACCAATGCTTTCATTTTGGCTGTTTTGGCCATATCGTTTTCACACCTTGACGGCTGATTTCCATGCTCTCGTTTTCCCGGGATCCATTCCTGATGAAACACGGGTTGCTCGATAGATAGCAGATCATGGCAAGAACTGTCAAGACAAAACTCAGGCGGCCGGTGACAGGGTTACGGTTAATCGGGGCACCGCAGGAAAAGATCGGTTAGCAGTGGCTTGAGTTTGCNNCCGAACCCGTTGTCGCCGCGCGGGGCGTCGAGGATCAGGCCCTCGCATTGCCCCCGTGTTTCGAGCAGAATGTCCCGCGGCGCCGCCAGGCACAGGCAGCAGACGAATCGGGCCGTTCGCGGAATGCCGGTTTTTTTGCGGAGGAGGTCCAGGATCTTTTCGTAGTTGAGCCGGTCGATCGTCTTACGATCCGTTGTGGACGACGATACCCCGCAAAACCGGGCGCTGATAACCCCGGGCGCACCATCGAGGGCATCCACGGCCAGTCCGGAATCGTCCGCCAATGTCCACAGGCCGGTCTGGGCGGCGTATCCGAGGGCTTTCTTTCGGGCGTTTTCCTCGAAGGTCAGGCCGTCTTCTTCCACCTCCCCGACCTGGGGGAAATCCTTGAGCGTAAGCCACCGGGCCGGGATATCCAGCATCGCGGAGATTTCCACGAGCTTACCGGGATTGCCAGTGGCCACCAGAATGGTCTTCATCGCGGCACTCAGTGCGGCATCGACCCGGACAACAGCTTCTTGAGCAGGGCCCTCTGAAAGTGCAGCCGGTTTTCGGCCTCGTCGAAAATGATCGACTGCGGGCATTCGACGGCGTCGTCGGTGATCTCCATGCCGCGATAGGCCGGCAGGCAGTGCATCACGCGGGAGTGCTTGGGCGCCGCATCCAGAAGTTCGCGGTTGACCTGGAAACCCTGGAACTGGCGAATCCGCTGTTCTTTCTCGGCTTCCTGGCCCATGCTGATCCAGGTATCGGTATAGATCACATCGGCGCCCTTGACGGCGACGAACGGGTCGCGCGTGGTCTGGACGCAGCCGGCCTGCGTGTCGTTGGCCAGTTGGATCGAATCGGCATCGAGGTCGTAACCCTCCGGTGAAGCCAGAACCAGTTGCATCGACAGCTTGGCCGCCACGAAGGCCAGTGACCGGGCGACATTGTTGCCGTCTCCGATATAGGCGATCTTGATTCCATTGAGTTTGCCGAGATGCTCCTCGATGGTCATCACATCGGCCATCGCCTGGCACGGGTGCGACCAGTCGCTGAGGGCATTGATCACCGGCACCGTCGCGTAGTGGGCGAATTCGACGATCGTATCGTGCGCGAAGGTCCGCGCCATGATTCCGTGGACATAGCGGCTCAGCACCCGAGCCATGTCCTTGGCCGGTTCGCGCTTGCCGATGATGCCGATGTCGTCGGGCTTGAGATTGAGGGCATAGCCGCCCAGATCGATCATGGCAACCTGAAAGCTCAGGCGAGTCCGCAGCGATGCCTTTTCAAACAGCATGGCCAGCGTTTTGCCCGCCAGGCACAGGTCGCGTCCACCCTTTTTGTAGAGGGCCTTCAGTTCGCGGGCCAGCCGGAGCAGGTCCAGCAGTTCGTCGGTCGAGCATTGAATGATCGATAGAAAGTCTTTCATGATCCGGTTCCTTGTACAACCAGGGCCTGGTCCAGGATCGACATCGCCTCGTCGATCTGGTCTTTGGTCACGGTCATCGACGGCATAATCCGCAGGACATTGCCCTGCGTGCAATTGATCCGCAGCCCCCGCTCCAGGCACGCGGCGACGATCGCGGCGCCGGCTTCGGTGAGCTGAATGCCGATCATCAGTCCCTTGCCCCGGACATGATCGATCAGCGGGTACTTGGCCTTGAGCTGGTTGATCTTCTCGACGGCATAGTCGCCCATCGCGCTGGCGTTTTCCAGAAGATGCTCGGATTCGATGGCCTCGACGACGGCCACACCGGCCGCACAGGCCAGCGGGTTGCCGCCGAAGGTCGAGGCGTGCGTGCCGGGCACCAGCGATGCGGCCACCTGCGGCCGTGCCATCATCGCCCCGATCGCCACGCCGCCGCCGAGGGCCTTGGCCAGCGTCAGGATATCCGGCACGACATCGTAGTGCTGGTAGCCGAACCACCGGCCCGTCCGGCCCATGCCGGTCTGGACCTCGTCGAGGATCATCATCGCGCCGTGGGCGTCGCACAGCTCGCGAATGGCGTGCATGTATTCGGGCGTTGCCGGGTGGATACCGCCTTCGCCCTGGATCGGCTCGATCATCACGGCGGCGACCTCGTCGGTGAAGGCCTCCTGCAGGGCGTCGATGTCGTTAAACGGAACATACGAAAAACCCGGCAGCAGCGGTAGGAATCCTTCGTGATACTTCGGCTGGGCCGTGGCCGTCACCGTCGCGAAGGTCCGGCCGTGAAAACTCCGTTCGGCCGTGATGAACTTGTACTTTTCGGGCTTGGTGTGGCGTCGGGCCAGCTTCAGAGCGGCCTCGTTGGCCTCGGCGCCGCTGTTGCAGAAGAAACATTTTCCGCCGAAGCCCCGCTCGGACACCAGCTTGGCGAGCTGGGCCTGCTGCGGGATGTAGAAGGTGTTGTCGATATGCAGCAACTCGCCGGCCTGTTTGCGAATGGCCTCGACAACATGCGGGTGGCAGTGGCCGATGCCGCTGACCGCCCAGCCGGGGAACATATCGAGGATTTTGTTGCCTTCGGCGTCGTAGAGGTAGTTGCCTTCGCCCCGTACAATCGCCCGGGGCAACCGGCCGTAGTTGCCGATAACGAACTGATCGTATAATCCCATCACTTCCTGCGTGTTCATTGAAAATCTTCCTTTATATCCATCTCGCTTTCCAGCGAAGTTGTGCCTTTACTTGATGATCTGAGTTCCGATTCCCTTGTCCGTGTAGATCTCCAGCAGCAGCGAATGCTCGAACTGCCCGTCGATGATGTGGGTTTTACGCACACCGCCAGCCAGGGCCGTAAGACAGGCCTGGACTTTCGGCAGCATCCCCTTCGTGATGATCCCATCGCGGATCATCTTTTCGATTTCCTGTTCATTGACGCTGGATATCCGGCTGTCGGGATTGTTCATGTCGGTCAGGATCCCGTGGGTATCGCTGAGGACCACGAGTTTTTCCGCCTGGACCGCGGCGGCCACCTCGCCGGCGACGCTGTCGGCGTTGACATTCAGCTTGCCACCCAGGCGGCTCAGCGCGATCGGGGAAATTACCGGGATCACGCCGCTGTTGCACAGGGTGAGCAGCAGGTCGCCGTTGACGCCGGTGATCTTGCCGACCAGGCCCAGGTCCACTTTGCGGCCGTCGCCGTTTTCCAGACGCAGCGGTTCGGCGAAGACCACACAACTACTCAGCGAGTGCAGGCCCATTGCCCGTCCGCCAAACTGGCGGATCGTTTCGCACATCGGGGTATTCATCTTGTTGACCAGCACATGCTCGGCGATCGCCAGCGTCCGCTCGTCAGTGTAACGGCGGCCCTGAACCCACACCGGCTCCAGGCCAGACTCGTTCATCGCCTGGGTGATCGCCTTGCCTCCGCCGTGGATGATCAGCGGGCGCATGCCCACCGTGGACATAAAGACGATGTCCCGCAGGAGCTTGCGCTGCAGCTCCAGGTCGTCCAGGATGCTGCCGCCGAGTTTGATCACGACGATCCGGTCCCGAAAGCACCGGATGTACTCCATCGCCTCGACGAGGGCGCTGGTTTTCTGAATCGCTTCTTGCATCGCTTCCCTCACAAAAACATACCCGTCCAAAAACAACAAAAGCCAACGGAGGGAATCGAACCCTCAGCCGCTGGTTTACAAAACCAGTGCTCTACCGTTGAGCTACGTTGGCGTAAGCCGTTATTGGTTCAATACTTAGCCAGTTATGGTCTCGATATCCTGCTCGTATAATGCCGTCAATCCATTCCAAGGGCTAATGCCACACATTAGAAACTTGTAAAAATACCGTTTAATTGGATTGTGATGCAAGAAAAAAATACCCCAATTTTGTGATTACCTCGCATTGGCGGGCTTTCGATGGGGATATTCCGTTCGGGGATGGGGTCATTCCGGCCAAGAAATCGCCGGAATCAGGGTAGCTTTAGGGGGGGGCAATTGGTCCAGAGCCACTGGCTGGAAACAGCGTCCATATCCGACAAGTCCACCCGGCCGTTACGGTCGAGATCGGAGCTTCCGCACCACCAGGGCCCGACGCAATCGGCCTGCATCCAATGTTCGGCCATTTGCCACAGATCGTCCAGCCAGACCTGCTGGTCGCAATTCAGGTCGGCCGGGTTATCCGGCTGCCAGGGTCGGGCGGCAATTCGTTTTTGGACGGCCAGAAGGGTGGTTTGCCAGATCTGCGTGTCGATGGCAAACCCGTACCGGGTGGCGAACCGTTCCCACAGATCTTGCCCGGTCGAGGCCGACAAGGTCGCCACAAGCCATGTGGCCTGCTGCCGCGGATTTCCGATCTCCACCGGGAGAGATTCGTTTACGGGCAGCAAGGTACTGAACAGGTCGAACCAGACCTTGTCGCCGAATTCATCATGGAGTTCATAGAGGATACCGACAAGGACATCCTCATCAATCGCCTCCATCTGCAATCCGTTTGCCTGATAGGTTAAAAGTTGACTCCTAATTTCCTGTTCGCGGAGGGCGTATTCCCCTTCGATTGCCTCCCGGATGGGTTGCTCCAGGCCTGCTCCACATCGGATCAGGCGATAGCGGCTCCATTGGGCCTCCAGGGTTGCCAACGCTTCCGCAAAGGCCGTATTGTGATTCGGGGAGGAGGTTGTGGTCACCTGCCGGAATGTGGCGCTGGGTGCCAGGTAATTGTGGCCGATCTCGTGAAAGACTCGGACCCACGAAATGCTTGTGGGGTCGGCTGCCAGTGAGCTTGTTCCTGTCGGGGGCAATTGTCCCAGTTTCCAGTTCAATCGGATGGGATTGCCGATACTGCAGGATATCGGATTGTCGCAATCCCCATTATCCACGACAAGGTATTGCGTTCCTCCCTGAAAAATCTCCATACCCGATAGATCCTTTTGGGTACGATAGACGGATTCCATCACATCAACGGCCCGAACCCGATCGACAAATCGCTCCAGATCGCTTCCGGCCGTTTCCAACGGCATATAAAGACCAATGTGGTCCTGCGACCACAATCGATGCCGGATCGGTAAAGGGTCGTCCATACCGCGGACCAGAACCTGGTTGGCGGATTCCAGAACCTCGACGGCGGCGCTGATCCACACCGGTCGATCACATTCGATCGAACCCGGATGGGCCGAAACAACCCCCGCCGAGTCCACGCCGGCAAGGACCGGATCGCTGCTGCGAAACCGAACCGTATAGCGGTCGGAGGGCAACTGCAGGCCGTATTCGTCAAAAAGCCGGACAAACAGTTGCCCCGTGGAATGTCCGGTTGGCGACAGGCACAGCATGGGCGGAAACACTTCGATCCTGGACGGCGGAATATTGGGAAGAGGTATCGTCGAGCCCATGGCACTGATATTGTTGCCCGATACGAACCACCCATCCATCAGGGCCGCACTGGCCGTAGCCCAGTCGAATTCAGTGGGAAGGCCGATCTGGCTTGCTCGGATCGAAATCCGGATCGTGTCCTTGACGATGGTCACCGTACCGGAACCGCCTCCCGGAAGGGATCCGAGGACATCCACGACGCCTCCGCCGTATCGCTGTCCGATCTTGGCGGTGATTTTGAAATCCGCTCCCAGTTTATCCCAAGACTGTCCCGTGTCCGGGTTGTGGTCGGCATCAATCAGCCACAGAAAGATCAGGGTGTCATCGGGGGATTTCAACAAGGTG
>PMBP01000044.1 GCA_003152975.1 Phycisphaerales bacterium
GTGCCCATATAATCAAAACAAACAACACGAAATTTGTCTAATGTTCCTTGTTCCTATTATATTGTCATAAATTTCACAAAACAGTGTTGACACGAATTGAAATTGCCGTTATATTATTTGAGATTCATTGAAGAGGGGTTTGATTCTTCCGCTTGTGGATGAAAAACATGATCTCGAATCGAAAATGCATTACGCGTCTTTCAAGATATAAGAACGCATTGAAGCGATTGAAGGCCCTGGGAGTTATCAAGGTCTTCTCCGATAACCTGTCGGATGCGGCCGGGGTGACTCCGTCCCAGGTCCGTAAGGATTTTTCCCTGTTCGGGATTACGGGTAATAAACGGGGGGGATACAGGGTCGATGAGCTCATCGAACAGATCCAGATCATTCTGGGCAAAAACGAGATTCAGCGGGTGATTCTGGTTGGCGCCGGCAGGATTGGGGCAGCCCTTCTGCGGTATAAAGGATTCGAGGAAGGAGGAGTCCGGATTGTGGCCGCGTTTGATATCGATCCGGCCAAATACATGCCGAACGATGCCGTTCCCATCAGGCCCCTGGATNNCATCACCGTTCCGGATTCGGCGGCCCAACGGATCGCCGAGATCATGGCCGCGGCGGGGATCAAGGGGATTTTGAATTTTGCTCCGATTCAGCTTCGCGGCACCGACGAGGTGGTGATCAACAACATCAATCTGGAGTCGGAACTGGAAAATTTGATTTACTTCGTAAACGCTCATGCCAAGGCCACTCCCGCCAAATGCGACTGACAAGCCTGAAATCCCGATTGTTTGTTTCGTTTGTCACGATCGTCCTGACGCTCGGCGTGAGCATCTTTCTGCTGGGATACTATGTCATTTCGATCGACATTGTGGGCCGCGCCAAGAAGCAGGTCCTGACGAATCTCAAGGGCGCTCATACGGCCTATCTGGCGGAGATTACGCGAATCGGGTATGCCCTTAAGATCGGGGATCCCGGCGGGGACATTGAAACGCTTCGGCAGAAGATGGATCTGGATTATCTGTTCCGGGTTACTGCCGAGGAGGCGGTGGTCCTGCCGAATCAGATCGTTCACGAGGTCCTGGAAAAAGACGACGGAGTTGGAGCGACGCGTCTGATCGCAAAAGATGAGTTGGTCCGGATGAATCCGGCGATTCGGGCGCGGACCAATATCACGATTCTGGACACCCCGATGGCGCGTCCGACGACGATGAAGGTCCTGGATACCGGGATGGCCAAGGAATATGCGATTCCGATCCGCGACACCGCCGGTCGGATTACGGGCGTTCTGTACGGCGGCCGGATCATCAATCAGGACTATGCCCTGGTGGACCGAATCAAATCAATCGTATTTGGACAGGAAATATATAATTCAAAGCCCGTCGGAACGGTGACCATCTTTCAGGATGACGTGCGGATCTCCACCAATGTCTTGACCCAGGAAGGGCACCGGGCCATCGGTACCCGGATCTCCGAACAGGTGTACCAATGCGTGGTCGAAGAGGGCAGGACCTGCCAGGACCGCGCGTTTGTCGTGACGGATTGGTGCCATACGGCCTACGAACCCATCCGCGACATCAAGGGGAAAATCATCGGGATTCTGTATGTCGGTGTCCTGGAGCGTCCGTTTGGTGACATGGCGCGCCAGATCCTTCTGGTCTTTGTTCTGGTCCTGATCCTGGCCGCGGCTCTGGGGGCGGCTCTGTCATTCATCCTGGCGGGGACGATTTCCCGGCCGCTGACGCACATGCTGGAAGCGACCCGTCGGATCTCGACCGGCGATCTGGGGCATATCATCACGGCCGAGGCGTCGATCGCGGAACTGCACGATCTGGCCCGGGCGTTCAACGAGATGAGCGCGCGGCTGGAAGAGCGGGAAATGAACCTGCAGGTGTCCAAGCAGAAGCTGGAGGAATCGAACAAAAGTTATCTGGAGCTGATCGGATTTGTGGCTCACGAACTCAAGGGCCTTCTGGCCTCGGCGATCATGAACGCCTACGCCATTCGGGACGGTTTCCTGGGGATGATCAACTTCAAGCAGAAGAAGGCCATCGATTCGATCACGCGGAATCTGGATTATCTGACGGCGACGGTCAAGAAATTTTTGAACCTCAGCCGGATCGAACGGGGCAACCTGGAGATCAACCGCACGAAAGTCCGGCTGAAAGAGGATATCCTCGATCCGTCTATCGAGACCTTTTCGAAGATCTTTCAGGATAAGCACATGAAAATCCACAACACGGTCGAAGCCGATTTTCCAGTCCAGGTGGATGCGGACCTGATGATGATCGTGGCCAACAACCTGATCAACAATGCGGCCAAGTACGGATTCGAGAACGGCCAGATCCGCCTGTCCTCGACGCTGCGGGGCGGACGGGTCCGCGTCGAGGTCTATAACGACGGGCGGCCGATCCTCGAAGAGGCGCAAAAGAAACTGTTCCGCAAGTTTTCCCGGCTGGATGTGCCCGAGAAAAAGACGGTCAAGGGGTCTGGGCTGGGACTGTATATCACCAAGCAAATTGTGGAAGCTCACGGCGGGCGCATCTGGGTGGAACCGGCCGAGAAGGGCAATTCGTTTATCTTTGAGTTTGAAAGGGGTATGTGAAGATGGTTACGCCGTTGGAACTGATCCGAAAAAAGCGGGCCCAGGCGGTCGGGAGAATCATCAGTAATGGGTACCTGAGCACAAAGCGGGTGTATGTCGGAATGGCGACCTGCGAAATCGCGGCCGGCTCGATGGATGTGATGGAGGTTTTCCGCGAGGCCATCGCCGGCGGAACCCTGCGGGATGTCTATTTGAGCCAAAAGGGCTGCGCCGGCCGGTGCAACCTGGAGCCCACAGTCGAAGTGATCGAGGAAGGCATGATTCCCGTCAAGTACGGCCGCGTCACCCGCGAGCGGGCCCGTGAGATCATCGACCGCCATCTGAAGAAGGGCGAGATCATTCAGGAATGGGTCATCTGAGCGAAAGGATTTTCCTGTGACGGACAAATATATCTTAACCTTATGCGACGGGACGACCTGTATCCAGAAGAAGTCCCGGGATGTTCGAGCCGCCATCGAGGCGGAGATCCAGAAGGCCGGGATCGCGGATCGGGTTGTGATCCATCTTTCCGGCTGCCTGGGGATGTGTGCCAAAGGTCCGATCGTCATCGTCAACCCCGGTTACAGCATATACGGCAATGTAACCGTCAACGATGCAGCGGAGATCGTACAGGAACATTTGGTCAAGGGCAAGCCGATCTCGCGGCTGACGATCGACGAGGATCACCTCTACAACCGGTTCTTCCGAATCTTCGGCGATGCGGACTTCTTCGGCAAGCAGATGCGGATCACGCTGCGAAACTGCGGGATCATCGACCCGGAGAACATCGACGATTATCTGGCCCTGCGGGGGTACGAGGCGCTGGCGAAAGTACTGACGGACATGACCCCTCAGCAGGTGGTCGAGACGGTCAAGAAGTCCGGGCTTCGCGGCCGCGGCGGTGCGGGCTTTCCCACGGGCGTCAAGTGGGAACTGACGGCCAAAGAGCCGGGGCCGGAAAAGTATGTGATCTGCAATGCCGACGAAGGCGACCCGGGCGCGTTCATGGACCGAAGCGCTATCGAAGGCGATCCCCATACCGTACTCGAGGGGATGATCATCGGCGGATATGCGATCGGGTCCAGTAAGGGCGTCGTGTACATCCGGGCCGAATATCCGCTGGCCATCAAGCGGCTGGAAAAGGCCCTGGCGGACGCCCGCAAGAACGGCATGTTGGGCGAAAAGATTCTCGGATCCGATTTTTCCTTCGATATCGAAATCCGTCTGGGCGCCGGGGCGTTTGTGTGCGGCGAGGAAACGGCCCTGATCCACTCGATCGAGGGGGCCCGGGGCATGCCCCGGCCGCGGCCGCCGTTCCCGGCCCAGGCGGGCCTGTTCAACAAGCCCACGCTGATCAACAATGTCGAGACCTGGGCGAATATCCCGGTGATCATTCTCGACGGGGCCGATTGGTTCAGTTCGATCGGTACGGCGACAAGCAAGGGGACCAAGGTTTTCGCCCTGGCGGGAAAGATCAAGAACACCGGTCTGGTGGAAGTGCCCATGGGTACGACCCTGCGCCAGATCGTTTTCAATGTCGGCGGCGGAATCCCCAACGGAAAGAAATTCAAGGCCGTCCAGACCGGCGGTCCTTCCGGCGGGTGTCTGCCCGAGAAATTTCTCGAGACGCAGATTGACTACGAATCTCTTGCCGCGGCCGGCTCCATCATGGGTTCTGGCGGCATGATCGTGATCGACGAGGATTCGTGCATGGTCAACCTTGCCCGCTATTTCCTGGAGTTCACGCAGGATGAATCCTGCGGCAAGTGCACGCCCTGCCGCGAAGGGACNNGACCAAGCGGATGCTGGAAATCCTGACGCGGATCTCCGAGGGCAAGGGTCAGCCCGGCGATATCGAAAAGCTCGAACGGCTGGGCAACATGATCCGCAAGTCGTCTCTGTGCGGCCTGGGGCAATCGGCCCCGAACCCGGTGCTCAGCACGATCAAAAATTTCCGCGAGGAATACGAAGAACATATTCATCAGGGCAA
>PMBP01000176.1 GCA_003152975.1 Phycisphaerales bacterium
GCACGAGTATCTCGCCCGCTGTCAGTACCTGCTGCGGCAGGGACTTTTCGTTGCCGACATTTGTCGTCTCCAGGCCGAGGCGCCGCCGCAGGGATTCGGCTCCTTCGAGCGCAACGGCTACGATTGGGATGAGTGCGTCGCCGATGTCGTGTTGACCCGCATGACCGTTAAGGATGGGCGAATCGTGCTGCCTGACGGAATGAGTTATCGTTTGTTGGCGCTTCCGCAATCCGACACGATGACGCCTCGTCTGCTGGGCAAGATCAAGGATCTTGTCGAAGCGGGTGCGACGATTGTCGGCCCGCGGCCGAAAAAATCCCCGGGGCTAAGCGGGTATCCGGCCTGCGACACCGAAGTCGAGCATCTGGGATCTGAGTTGTGGGGTGATTGCGATGGTAATTTCNNAGATGGTAATCGCGTCAAGGAACATCGCTTCGGCCGCGGCCGTGTTGTGTGGGGTATCGAGCCGGAAAAGGTGCTCCAGCAAGATGGCGTTGGGCAGGATTTCGCAAGCGGACAGCCCTTGCGGTTTATCCACCGCACGACCAGCGAAGCGGAGATTTACTTTGTGGCCAACCTGCAACCTTCGGAGTTCACGACGGTCTGCAGTTTTCGCGTTGTGGGCAAAGCCCCGGAGTTATGGTGGCCGGATCGCGGTCTCATCGAGCCGGCGGCAATGTGGAAGGAAACCGGCGGCGTGACGCGCATTTCCATTCCGTTCGAGCCCAGCGGATCGGTGTTTGTCGTATTCCGCAAGCCCGCAGTCAAGAGCGATGCGGTGGTTCTGGTCAAACGCGACGGAAAGGAGATTCTCTCAGCGACCCCCGAATCGCCGGTGCAGATCGTCGTCCGAAAAGCGATGTATGGCGTGTTGGACGACCCCGCCCGCACCCGCGATGTGACCGCCAAAGTCCAGCGCAGGGTTGATGCCGGCGAGGTCAGTTTCCCTGTGAGGAGGATGGCCGAAGGCGACGATCCCGCTGACGGCGTCGTCAAGGCGTTGTCGGTGGAATATAGCGTCGAGGGCAAGGACTACACCGTGAAGGCGTCGGATCCGGATCTGATTCGCATCAGTCCCGATGGGGCGAAAGTGGTTATTGATACGGCGCGATATGGGGTGTTGGATGACCCGAAGCGCACCCGGGATGTCCGTGGAAAGCTGCAGCGGCTTGCGGGATCGGGTTATACAACATTCAAAGTTGCCCAGATGGCGGAGGGCGACGATCCCGCATTTGGCATTGTCAAGACATTGGTCATTGATTGCACCGTTGACGGAAAACAGATCCACCTGACCGGCCAGGATCCGGACACGCTGTCCTTTACACCGGCATTGAATCCGTCGAAAGCCATTGCCCAGGTCCGCCGGAATGAAAGCGGTCGTGTGTTTCTGGAGACCCGTGAACCGGGCGAGTACGAGTGGATGACCGCATCAGGCCAATCTCACCGCGCGGGAATCAAGGCGGTTCGAACTCTGTTTGAAATCTCCGGACCGTGGCAGGTGCGATTTGCGCCGGGCCGCGGCGCGCCCGCGGAGGCGACCTTCGGGAAGCTGATCTCCTGGAGCGAACATGCTGATGCGGGGATCAAGTACTTTTCGGGAGAGGCGACTTACGCAACAACGCTGAACCTTCCCGATGAGATACGGAACCCTGACCAGCGGCTCTATCTCGACTTGGGCAAGGTCGCGATCATGGCCCGGGTAAAACTGAACGGCAAGGACTTGGGGACGCTATGGAAACCGCCGTTTGTCGTGGACATTACCGATGTCGCCAAATCCGGTACCAACGACTTGGAAGTGCGCGTCGTCAACCTCTGGCCCAACCGCCTGATCGGCGACGAACAATTGCCGGAAGACAGCGAACGCAATCCCGATGGAACTCTGAAGAAATGGCCGCAATGGCTGCTGGACGGCAAGCCCAGTTCGGCCGGGCGTTTGACCTTCACAAGCTGGCGGCTGTGGAAGAAGGACGAGCCCCTGCTCGAGTCGGGTCTGATCGGGCCGGTCATCCTTCGTGCCGCACCCATCATTCCAATAAATGAGCATTGACAGAAATGTTGGGGATTGACGGCTTTCTACAAATTTGTTATCATGGTTTCCTGGATTGCCGAATGAAATCATGAGTTGAATTTGTGGAGTCTCAAAATGGCCGCTAAACCGCAGGAACGGGAGGTCGTCCTCCTGGCCGATATCGCCAAGGCATTTGCCGATTCTCTGGACCTGGAAGCGACGCTGGAATCGATCCTCAAGCTGCTGGATACTCACATGCGGCTTAAGCGGGGAGTTATTACCCTGTTGGATCCGGATAGCGAGACCATCCAGATCAAGGCCGCCCATGGCCTGTCGGCCGAAGCGCGGGCGACCAGCTACAAGATCGGCGAAGGCATCACCGGTATGGTGGTTCAATCCGGCAAAGAGGTTGTCGTTCCCGACATCAAGCGGGATCCCCGGTTTCTGGCCAAGACCGGACCCCGCGAGGCCTCGCCCGGACAGCATGTGGCGTTTTTCTGCGTCCCCATCATTCTGGAAGGTCGGACGATTGGCACACTTAGCGTCGATCGTAAAACGCCCAAGCCCGAAGAGTTTGAAGATCTTGTCCGTCTGCTGAACATCATCGCGACGATGATCGCGCAGGCCGTCAAGCTCAACAAACTGTTCGAATCCAGCCGCCGCCAGCTCCAGGATGAAAACGCCCGCTTGCGGCGCGAACTCAAGACCCGGTTCAATATCCACAACATGGTCGGCACCAGCAACGCCATGCAGGAAGTCTATCGCCTCATCGAGCAGGTGGCCAATAGTAATGCGACGGTGCTCGTCCGCGGCGAAAGCGGCACGGGCAAGGACCTCGTGGCCCACGCAATCCATTACAACAGTCTTCGTTCCGACAAGCCCTTCGTCAAGATCAATTGCACGGCGCTGCCCGAGACGCTTTTGGAAAGCGAACTGTTCGGTCACGAGAAGGGGGCCTTTACCGGGGCCACCGATCGCAAGATCGGCCGGTTCGAACTGGCCAACGGGGGGACTCTGTTTCTCGACGAGATCGGAGATTTTTCGCTGAACCTGCAGGTCAAGCTCCTGCGGGTGATCCAGTTCCGTGAATTCGAGCGGGTCGGCGGTACCCAGACCATCAAGTCGAATGTCCGCATCATCGTCGCCACGCACAAGAACCTCGAACAGGAAATCCGCAACGGCCTGTTTCGCGAGGACCTCTACTACCGCATCAATGTCTTTCCGATTTTCCTTCCCCCGTTACGCGAACGCAAGGATGATGTGATGCTGCTGGCCGATTACTTCCTCGAAAAGTACACCCGGGAAAACGGAAAGATGATCACGCGAATTTCCACCCCGGCGATTCGCATGCTGACCAGCTATCATTGGCCCGGCAATATCCGCGAAGTGGAAAACTGCATGGAGCGGGCGGTGCTCGTCTGCGACGGAGATGTCATCCGCTCCGAGCACCTGCCGCCCTCGCTGCAGATGATCCGCGACAATGAGGCGAGTCCGGTTCGGACGACGCTGCCCAAGGAAGTGGCCAATCTGGAAATGGAACGCATCATTGACGCGCTCAAGAAATCCAGTGGACAGCAGCGAGCGGCCGCCCGCGAGTTGGGCCTGACCGAACGAATGTTGGGCTACAAGCTGCTAAAGTACCAAATCGACCCCAAGCAGCTTGCTTTTGGAGGGTAAGAATTCCGAATTTCGGAGCAGGAGGAATAAATTCGGAATTCTGTTTACAATATTGTGTAAAATATCTCAAATGTGACATATTTGTTGGTATTGTAATCTATACTCAAATCCCTCATTCACGCTGTAAATCTTTTTACTGAAATAACTTATGTCATTTTTTCATCATCGGGCCCGAACGGTATGAAACTTGCTAAATCAATCAGGCAAAGAATAGTTTCAACGGCTTTTCCCCGGTTTGTTTTCGGGCCTGGTTGTATTTGGACCCGGGAGGCCGGGACTCGTGAAGCCGAGATGTTTGATGGCTGCTGTGGAGAATCCGATTCTCCATGGATGCTTCCCTGAAGGCGGATCCGGAAATCCCGCTGGATCCGCCTGTTTTTTAGCCTTCATCCCGGTTCGTTCCAGCACTGTCCGATTCCAGCCATCCCTGAGGAATTAAATCCTTGCAGGTTCTCGGTTTCGGCAGATAATGAACTATTCGGCCGTATGATGGTACGAAAACGCCCAACGGTTCTTTCATATAGCTTCATCTGTGCGTTAATCGTTAGAGGAGAATGAAGTCAAAGGGCCATCTTTATGAAAACTACAAATATGTTATCGATGATTTGCTCAATACGAATTTGTAGGTTATTTCATCAATATGGATTCTGTTCTATCGGTTCGTAAGTGTCTGTCATTAAAAGAGATATGGATATTTTCGGAAGACATGGATGGTAGCACAGGGGTTGC
>PMBP01000518.1 GCA_003152975.1 Phycisphaerales bacterium
GTGTTGCGGTCCATGTTGAGCAACATCTGGAGCCAGGAGTGATAGAACGGCTGCACGGGATATTCGTAATCGGCCATTATGCTTGCGATGGTCGCCAGCGTCTCGGCGGCTTGCAGCGCGTGTTCATCCTTTCGATACCACGCTTTTACGCGCGGGCTCTGGATCCAGAACGAATCAAAGGTGTAGCCCGTGCCGCCGCGGACAATCGGCAGGTCGAGCTTGGCAGGTTCCAGTGCATCCACATACTGGGCCAGCGTCGTAAAACATACCGCCGAATCCGGGTGAAGCGCCTTCCATTGATCGAGAAACTCGGAGGGAATCTCACGGCGCGGCGGGGCCAGCGAGTAGTCACCCTTGCCGCCCAGGAAGAGAACCGGCGCGCCGGCGGGTGTGATCCTGGCCTTGCTGGAAATCTGACCGGCGACGGCCGCCAGATCCTTCGAGGTCAACTTCGCCGAAGCCCCGAGAACCGTGGAGAAATCGGAGTAGTGAGTCGGGCTGAGCGTCAGGATGCGCGAACCGTCGGGCGAGTCGGACCAGAAGATGGACTTGCCCGTCTGGTTGCAGCGGCAGTAAACCAGGGCATCGAGACCCAACAGGCGACAGAGCTGGGGCATCTGATCGTGGACCCCGCAGGTGTCAATGGTCCAGCCGAAACGGGGACGCACGCCCAGGATCTGTTGTTGCCATCGCAGGCCCTCAATGCCCATTTTGGCCAGCGCCTCGCCGCCGGAAAGACTGACGGTGGATTCGAGGAAAAACGCATTCACCGCTTCAACGCGACCTTGCTTGATGCGCGACTTGAGTTCAGCGAACCTGTCCGGCGCGAAGTTGAGGATGGCGATCATATTGTTGCATTCCGAGAGCACGAACTCGTAGCTGGGGTCGTCACGGACACGGTCGAGATGGTCGAGGTAGGAGTTGGCGCAGTAGTTGCGCTCGACGGACCAGTTGGCCAGCCATCCGCAGCTTGCCGGGTGGAAATTCGGGACCACGAAGGTGCGCGGGAGCGGGCCCCGCAGCGTCTTGACGCTGCCCTTGAGCGGCGTCAGGCGGATTTGCTTGACATTCATCGGCGCCGTCGTGAAGGGCCCGGCCGAGAGCGTCACCGTGTAACGGCCCTTCGGGAGAGTAATATTGCCAAGCGTCATTGTTTGATAGTCATACCAACCGCCCGTGGATTTCGAGATGCCCGTGAGTTGATGGTCGCCGATTTGGAGGGTGAACTTCCCGCCATGATTCGGCGCGCAGGAGTGTTCCAGCTCGACATTCGCCGGGCCCGCTTCATCGACGGTCAATTCCCATTGCAGGATTGCCGTGGGGTCGGTCCACGAGCCGATGAAATCACCCTGGTCATAATACTCCGCCCCGCCGGTAATCACCGCATCTCCGGCGGTCAGAGTCACCGACGGAGTTTGGGCGGGACATGGCCGGCCCAGATAAAGAAACAGAATCAGGAGGGTGAGATGGTTTACCGTTTGGTTCATTCGATTGGTTTTCATGGCATTCGTTGGCCGAGACATTGTCTTTGTTCCGATCGATTGTATTCCACTGAGGGAATGCTGAAACCCGTTCCGGAAAACTCATGGACCGCATCAAACATCGCGATGATGTTCTCCGGAGGCACTTCCGGCAGAATATTGTGAATGGGATTAAAAACGAAGCCGCCCCCGGGTGCGAATATCTCCAACCGCTCTTTGACATGATCTTTAATGTGTTGTGGAGTGGCATGATTTAAGATCGTCCGCGTGTCGCAACCGCCGCCCCAGAAGGTGATCGCGCCGCCGAATTCTCTCTTGAGTCTGATCGGGTCCATCCCGGCGCAGTTTGTCTGAACCGGATTGATAATGTCGTAGCCCGCCTCGATCAGGTCGGGCAAGAGGGCATAGATGGACCCGCAACAGTGCAGGAATGTCTTCATTCGGCTGTGTTTTTTCACGAAATCGCAAAGCTGCGCGTGGCGCGGCTTGAACAACTTTCGATAGATTTCCGGCGCCATGAAGGGACCGCTGTCCATTCCCAAATCATCGCCGAACCGCAGAATATCGACCCCATCCCCCACGGCGCGGCAAACCTTGTCCAGTGTCGCCAGGTGGATTTCCATCAGCGCATCCAGCAGCGCTTCGACATGAACAGGGTCCGCATAGACATCCATCAGAAAATTGTCCATGCGTCGCAGGAAGGTGCCCCATTCGAACAGGTTACAGCCGCAAACGACCATCAACGCGCGATCGGTGCTCTGTCGCAGAGCCAGTGTTTTCTGACGCAACTGATCCCAGAAATCCGGCCGGTCCGCCTGATCCCAGGGACTGTGCACCAACGCGGCCCACATGACTTTTCTCATCCGTTCAGGCAAATCGGAATAATGGTCCGGATAACCGTCCAGATACGGAAAACAGGATTGATCATAAAACGCCCCTTTCGCGGGCATTTTAGCAATGGGTGTGCCGTCCGGGGCAAACGCGGTCCACGATCCGTCCGCCTCCCGATGCGGCTTAAACCATGCCGGATACTGGGCCGGATTCCCGTTGGACAGGGTGATATCGTACCAATCCGCATCGGCCGTATTGAAGGCCTGGCCGATGTCCACGATGTCAACCCCAAAACGATCGAGAATCTCCGTCTCCGGCTGGGCCAGTTGCTGAACCACATCATAGACCCGCGTGTGGCCGCTGGAAATCCCGATCGCCTTTTTCAGATTGCTGTAGGCAACCGCGGAGATCCCCGAGCTGGGTGTGGAACCCAGATCGACCGCAACCCTGTCCGGCTCTTTATGATCGACCGCGGCTAAAAGTCGTTCTCTGGGCGTCATGAGCGTGATTCCCCTGTACTTTTTACGCCTTTTCACTTCAAAGGTCGATGATCAGGCATTGCGACCATTCGTCGCGATATGGCCCTTTTGTTCCACCCAGACAATCCATTAGAATTGTCACGGGATCGGGCTGGCCGCCTGCCAGTTGGCCACGGCGTGACATCGCTTTAGGTCACCTGTTCTTCACGGATGTAAAAGCGATCGTGTCCCAGTTCCTGGTCGCCCGGCCGCGACAGCCGGATCTTCTCGCCGTCGTTCCTCCGCGTTACTCTCGCCCGCCATCCGGAAATCCTCAAGGATTCCTCTTCGGCCTCTGGGTGCAGAAGGATTTGAAATCCGTTACTGTATGTGTGCCTTTCGGAATTTGCCGTGCCGTGTGATCTTACTGAAATTGTGCATACGGATACGCCCGAATCATGTAGTCCAGGTCCTCGCCGGTTTCGCCGGGATACAACTGTTTGAAAAAGGTTTGGGCCTCGGACATATCGATCGTGCTTTGGTTGCGCCAGTCGTGTTTTTCGGCGTGCCCGTCCCCGAATCCCAGCGTGCTCCGTTTGTTGTGCCAAATCCCGAATGGGTCCACCCACCTCCGGCTCTTGGGGTAAATCACCCACGACCCGGCGTTCTCCCCGTACCCGTCCGCCTCCTCTACGAACACATACTTGCTCCCCGGACTTTTCAGGGTGGCCGCCGTGACATGCGGGATGATCTCCCAGTCACCGGTTTCCGCGACGCCTTTCATGCCCCCGACGATGGAATAGGTCCGGTATCCCCCGATCTTCAGCCCATAGGACCCCGAATCTTTGCTCGGTGATTGATACCGCTTGTCGCCCGGACAGTGATAGGCCTTGATTGATTCGACATATGGAAACAACTTGCCCACCTGGATCACCCGCTCCTTTTCCAGCTTTTCCGAGGCCGCCGTATTCTTCGGCCAATCGACCCACGAATAGGGATCATCTCTAAAGTCGGTAAATCCTGCGACGATCTTGCTGTTGTTGTCTTCGGCGTAGAGTGTCCACCCCTTCGACAGCCCGCTCAGGTTCGACAGGCACACCGCCCCCGAGGCCTGCTGCTTGGCGACATTCAGCGCGGGAATCAATACGGCCAGCAAGATGGCGATAATCGCGATGACGACCA
>PMBP01000297.1 GCA_003152975.1 Phycisphaerales bacterium
AATCAATGTTTCATGGGCATTCTTCTGTTTCGGGCTCTTCCAAATCGCTTCGGCGGCTGTTTATGGGATCCCGATGCCTGTTCAGCCGCTCAAAGCTGTGGCCATCCTGGTGATCACCCAACAGATCGCGCCCCCCGTGATCAGCGGCGGAGCGATGGCGATTGCCGTGATCATGCTGAGTTTGACGATCAGCGGGAGCATTGATGGTTTGGCCAAGCTGATTCCGGGGCCGGTAATCCGGGGTATTCAGTTCGGACTAGGCGTCAAACTGGTGATGTTGGCGTTGGGGAAATATGTCCCATCCGACGGTTTGTCAGGGTATGTGATAGCGAGCATTTGTGTCATTGTTATATTGATGTTATTGAGCCGTCGTCGCTTCCCCGCCACGGTCGTTGTGTTATTCATCGGTGCACTTTACGCATTCGTGTTGGGAGGACATCCGATGGATTCATCCGGTACGGCATCCACCGTAATCCCTTCTTTCTCTTTGCCAAGCTGGTCGGATGTATGGATGGGTTTTGTGCTTCTTGCACTGCCGCAAATTCCGCTATCGCTGGGGAACTCCCTCTTGGCCACCAAACAACTGGCCGACGATTGGTTCCCCGAACGGCATATCCCCTTGCGACGCATCGGGATGACCTATTCGCTTTTCAACGCGCTGGCGGCCGTGTTCGGCGGGATTCCCGTCTGTCACGGATCCAGCGGAATGGCTGGGCATTATGTGTTCGGGGCGCGAACGGGGGGCTCTCTGGTGATTTACGGATTGTTCAATATCGCACTGGGGGCGGCTTGCGCGTTGGGTTTCACGAATATTACAGGATTGTTTCCACTTCCCGTATTGGGAGTCATTTTGTTCGTTGAGTCACTGACACTGATGGCCCGACTCAAAGAACTCATCGGCAGCCGTATCGATCTGACCATCGCCCTTATCGTCGGCTTGATTGCCGCCGGGTTGTCCAACGGTTTTTTGATCGGAATGGTCATTGGCGGCATCCTTTCTGCGGTTTGCCGACCACTCAGAAATATGAATGCGTATCCGGAGTCGATTGAATTATGACACGATCTTCGCTGTCTCATGTGGATGGGAAAGGGCAGCCTTGCATGGTGGATATAGGCAGAAAACGGTCCACCCGGCGCATGGCTCAAGCCCAGGCCTTTGTCCGTCTGGGTCCGGCAATTGCCCGCGTGCTGGCCAAAACGGGACAACTTGCCAAGGGCAATGTCATTGAAACAGCACGAATTTCCGGGATTATGGCCGCCAAACGGACGGCCGAGTTGATCCCTCTGTGCCATCCATTGGCTTTGGATTATGTTGGAGTAGATCTGCAAGTAACCGCCGATGGGGTGAAGATCACCTCCCAAGCCCGTTGCGAAGGTCGCACAGGCGTCGAAATGGAGGCAATGACGGCTGCATCCATAGCGGCGCTGACGGTGTATGACATGTGCAAGTCGGCGGGCAAGGGCATTGTCATCGAGCATATCCGGCTGCTTTCAAAAACCGGGGGAAAATCGGGCGATTGGATGGCAACCAAGCCGCTTTCGGCCTCGGAGACCTGATGTTTATGGGGCGAATCTCAGCGATATGTCGGAGTGATAAGCGGGGTACCAAAAAAAAAGCGGTATCCACTGCTGAGTTGGTGGAGAATTTGGGCATCGGGAGCGATGCGCATGCCGGAACGGGACACCGACAGGTCAGTCTTTTGGCCGCATCGGCCATTGAGAGCATGCGTACCCAGGGTTTGTCGGAAATTCACCCCGGGGATTTCGGGGAGAATCTCATTGTTTCCGATATCGATCTGGCCACCCTTGGCCTTGGGAGTCGCCTTCGCGTCGGGAATGACGCTGAAATCATCATCACGCAACGGGGCAAAGTCTGTCACACCCGCTGTGCCATCTTCAATCAAACAGGCGATTGCATCATGCCCCGGGAAGGAATCTTCGCCCGGGTCCTTCGTGGAGGCCGGATGGTGGTGGGTGACACAATTGACATTGCCCAAGTTGTTCCGCCCGAGATATTTCAGGCGGTTATCCTGACCATCAGCGACAAAGGTTCCCGGGGTGAGCGTGCCGATACCGCCGGTCCCGCCGTCGCACAATTGCTGCAACAGAGTCTTTCCGCTCATATTTACGGCCACGAAATTCTGCCCGATGATCGCAAGCGAATTGCTGATCGGCTGAGGCATTATGCCGATGGGCATTCGATCGACTTGGTCATTACCGTTGGCGGGACGGGCTTTTCGCCGCGCGATGTGACGCCGGAAGCNNTCGACGAGGCCATGCGCGCCGCCTCGATCCGGCACACGCCTCATGCCATTCTGAGCCGGGCCGTATCCGGCATCTGCGGACAGACGCTTCTGTTGTCGCTGCCGGGATCCGAACGGGCCGCTTTCGAAAACCTTCAGGCCATCTTGCCGGCGCTGCCCCATGGGCTCAGCAAATTGCGCGGCGACCCCGCGGATTGTGGTAGCCATCCGCCTTCGAGAGATGGGTGAGAAAAGGATTTTATGGACTGGTGCCGAATTGGCGTTGG
>PMBP01000252.1 GCA_003152975.1 Phycisphaerales bacterium
CTTGAGCTTTTATAGCGGTGTAGTATTATGATCCAATCATTTTTGCACCGTACGCGATGACAACCGCCGCGGCGATTGTAATCTCTGCAACATACTGCCATCCGGCCGCCCGGTCTGGAGTTCAACCGGTCCCTGCGTCTATTGAATCTTATCCAGCCAGTGTTCAACGAAAACGGTCAGGTCCTTGATGTCGCAACGGCCATCGCGGGTGATGTCGGCGCCCCCGCACCAGTGCGGGGGTCGGCAATTGATCTTCCTGAAACCCGCTGACAGCGCGGCAAAGTCCTGCAGATCAACCGAGCGGTCGGCGACGATATCCCAGGGGGTCGTTGTCCGGAGCCATTCGACGGAAGCTGAACCAACGCCCGTGTCCCCCTTGGTGTCCTGGACATTGTCGAGGCGAACCTGGAGCCGGTAGGTCCCGGGGGTCGAGGTCAGGGACGACAGGTTGCTGATCCGATAAACCCGTTCGGTCAGACGGAGAATCGGCAACGGTTGCTGGATCAGGTTGGGGCCGTCGTCGCGGGTCAGGGCCAGATCGTGCCAGTCGAAGCTAGCCGGATTGATCGGGCGGTTGAATGTGACCTCGACGAAATTGACGGGGTCGGCCGTAAGCGTGAACCGTTCGATCAACAACGGATTGTCGATTGCCGTGTAAGTAACCGTGTATGTGACGGGGCCGGGAGCGGCGGCATGGTCGAACAGGTGCAGGAGTTTTTCGCGATAGGGGTCCTGGCCCTGCTTGCGGACCATGCGGTTCGTGGTCCAGGCGTTGTCGGTCAGGCGAATGACCTTGCCGTCGGAGCGGGTCACCTGGGCCAGGGCCAATGAGCCATCGGCGGGATCGGGGATGGGGAGGTAATTGTATCCGGCGGCAAAGTTGGCGGTGACATGCGTGGTAAGATTGATCGCCGTGATGGGATCCCCGACAAGGGCACCGACCACCGCCGTAACCGGAGTGGTTGTGCCGTCACTGAGGTACAGAATGTCCGGCAGGTCTTCGGCGTCGGTCTGGTCGTTGACGAGGAAGTCAAAGATGCCGTCGTCGGCGGGGACATCGGCGCGGACGGCGTGGATCAGTTCGTGAATCTCGACCCCGTCGATCAGCGACAGCCGCGGGTCGCCGAGGCCGTCGAGGTGGACATAGGAGGCCTTGTAGTCGGTGAACTCGCCCTTCAATGTCGAGGTCATCAGCCATCGCGCCACGACGGAGGCGCCGGGATTGATGTCGCCCAGATACACAGTCAGAGAGGGCGTGACGGATTCGGTGCCGACCTGGCTGCCGACGATCGCGAAGTCAATGAGCAGGCCCTTTTCGTTGTCGATGATCTTCGGCTGGGCGCTGGTCATGCAGACGCGGTAGGCGGCGCCATGACCTTGGTTTGTCATCATCAGGCCCAACGAGAACGGCTCAGCGGGTTCGATTTCCTCGGTAAACGGATCGTCGCTATAGACGGTCTTCTGGTGGAAATACTTGACGACCAGCGAGGCGTCGGGCCGGACGAGGATGTCATCGGGATAGAGCGGCATGGTGACGGGCAGGCCGTCCTGCGTATAGGAGAAACGCCCGCCGACATAGTACACCGTGTCGGTCAGCGGAGCGGCGTCGGAGGTGGGGACGATGATCCAGGTGGCGCGGACCTTGGCACCGGCGGGGATGAGGCCGTGGCCGGAGATGTCGCTGAGGCCTTCAAGCTCGGGCGGCAGGACGACAAAGAGATTGTTGGCGTCGTTGCCGTTGGCATCCTTGATCTGCAGCAGGACATTGAGATTGTCCATTGCCGCGCCGCCGTTGTTGATCTCCAGGGAGGCCTCGAACGCGGCGCGGGTCATGACGGCTTCCTGACGGATCTGGATCTTGACCTTGGCACAGACGCCGGTGGCCTGATCGCCGAGGGCCTGCTTGAGGTCGCCGGCGCCGGCCGTGACGGCCTCGTAGAGATCGCCGAAGCCCTCATCGATGCAGGCCTGGGCGGCGTTGGCCGCGGAGTTGAGGCGGCTGCCGAGGCGATCACCGGCGATGAAGTCGGTGCTCCAGCCCGCGGGAACATCTGCGACCGAGTAGATGCCGGTGTTGACATAATCGAGGGTACGGTTCCAGCGGGCCAGGAACTTGTCCACCGCATCGATGCTGATCTCCGCAGGCAGAGGAGCCAGCGCCGAGTTGGTGAGGGTCTCCCACTCGGTATTGGAAATGCGGCCGCCGTCTTGGCTTTCGGGGGCGATGGCCCCGGCGAAGCGGTCCATCCAGGCAAACAACTGTTCGTGCCCGGAGGCCAGCGGCGCAGCCCAGACGCGATCGCCAAAGATGGCTGTAACGGCCCGATCCTGATCGCTGAGGCGACGGCTCAGTTCAAGCATTCGATTCAAGGCCATATCGGTCGGAGAGCCCGAGGGCGGCGGCGGAAGGGCGCTTGCCGCTACCTCGCCCTCATCTTCATCCTCGCCAAACCAGTCGTCGATCCAACTGCTGTCGTCTTCCTCTTTCTCTTCTTCGGGCAGGTCGATCCCGAGACAGTGTTTCAGCGCGGTGCGGCCGATATCCTTGAGGGAGGACTTGAGCTGGTCCTCTTCGGGGCCGGAGCATCCTTTGCGGATCGCCTTGATCGCGTCGTAGGCAGCCTTGAGGCAGTCATAATCCAGGATGCCCAGATAGGTGCATCGGCGGATGGCCGTGCCGGCGTCAAATCCGTTTTTGGCGGCACATTTGATCTTGTTGAGGACGGGAACATTGTCCCAGATACCCGCAAGAACGGCCTTGGCGACATTGAAGGAACACTGATCGCAGGGGATGCCCAGTTCGGTGCTCGGCGGCACGGAGATATCGGGTCCGCCGGCGAAGAAATTGGTGATCTTGTCGTAGATCGCTTGGAGAGAACCTCCGCCACCGCCGCCACCGTGATCCTTAAAGAGATAGTCGGCCAGCCCACCCCAGAAATCGTCTTTCGGATCTTCCGGCGGCGGGGAGTTGGGGAAGAACTTGTTGGGCTTATTGTCGGGGCATTCGCGCTGGTACTCGAAGCGGACGGGGACAAACTTGAGGCGATTGTCCGGGCCGCAGATCAGCGTGTAATAGACGCCGGCGACAGTCACTTCTTTGCAGGGCTCGTCGTCCGCAGGCGGCGGAGGCATGGTCGAATCCATGTCCGCTTTGGCCAGAAGCTCGCTGACCGGCCGCACGGGTCGCGGCGGAGGCGGCGTAGCGCCCTTGCGCTGGACCAGGACGGGCACGACGATAGAGCTTTGCGCGGGAACCGAGCCGATCTCATCGACCAGCGGCGTGAAGGTGTAGCGGGAGTTGTCCCCGAAGCTGAACCACGCGTCATTGGCAGCGATCAGGCCGTGGTTGGTGATGGTGTAGTCCACCTGCATCGAGTCGCCGACCTTGTCGAGATCGAAGACGGCCGGCTCGATGGTGACAACGGGAACCGGCACATGGGTTTCGAAGGTCGTTTCGAGGATGAATTCGTAGTGATCCTCGATCTGCGTTGGCACGACGCTCCAGGTGTAGGTGACCAGTTGTCGCGGCAGGAAGGCGGCGAGGATCTTTTCGCGGCCGGGCGTGATGGCGACATTGGCGACAAAGTCACCGTGTTTTTCGGCCCGGACGGAGATCTGATAGTAGGATTCGGGCAGGTTGGTCACCAACCATTCACCCGCGGCGTCGGTTGTGCCCGAGGCGACGACTTGCCGCGAGAAGACATCCTTGACGACGACGGCGGCACCGGCGACGCGCGGGGCACCGGCGGCGTAGAAGGTGAACTCGTCTTCGGCCCGGATGAGCAGATCGCCGACGGCGTCGGAGACGGCGGTGAACTCAAAGGGAACCGTCGCTCCGGCGGTGGTGCTGGCGGCGACGAAGGTGCCGGTGTAGGGTCCCAGCGGCAGATTGGACGCGGGAGTCAGCGACAGCCAGACCTCGGCGGAAGCCCCGGGGGCCAGCGGCTCGATGGTCGCTTCGGAGGCAAGGGCCAGCCAGGAGACCTGCGGCAGGCGGACATTGAGCGCGTCGGTCACGAACGAGCCTTCGTTAAAGACCGACAGCTTGACCAGCGTCTGTTGTCCGCGGACCATTGGCGAAGTGAGCGTGGCGGGATAGGCCTTGATGCTGGGGATCAACGCACGAATGTCCATCGCCAGCGTGGCCGCGGCCGAAGCTCCGAGCGGATGGCTGACGACAATCTGCGGCTCGGCGTGGGCAATCGTGTCGTCGTTGGCACGGAAGGTATAGGCCAGCGTCGCAACTTCCAGTGGCTGCAGCATTTGCGGTGCGGTGATCTGCAACGACCAGTTCTGCGGAAGATCGCGGACTTCGGTTTGAAGTCCGGTAACGACGGTGTCGGTCAGATTGTAGAGCTTGATTGTACCTGCAAGATCAGAAAGCGGTGCGACGGTCTGAGCGAAGCGTTTTTCGCCCCACTGGAATCCGACGAGCGTGAATTGATCGTCGGGTACAGTCTTGGCGGTTGCGGGATGTTCACCGAACAGGCTGAACACGCCCGCCTCGGTCGCCAGCGGCGTAAAGAGATATTCAAAGCGACCCTTCGAGTCGCTGCGGACGGCAAAGGTTCGGCTGCTACCCTTGACTTCCAGGCGAATGTTCGCGGGGACATTGGCGGCATCGGTTCCGTTGAGCCATTGCGTGCGTCCGTGAATGGCGATGGGCGTACCGGACTTGGCTTCGGTGAAGTCGGTCGAAACGGAAACCGTGTAGGCGGTCTGCACAGCGAGCGAATAGGTTTCGCTGTGGGAACCGACGGCATTGGCGGCCTTGACGGTGATGGCATACGGACTGTTGACTGCATCGGGGTTGGTCCATGCGATCGCGCCCGTTGCGGTGTCGATGGTCATGCCCTTCGGGGCCGAGACCAGCGACCACGAAACCGGCGCGGTACCCTGCGTAAGACTGGGCGCAAGCCCGTAGGGGATCAGCTCGACAACGGAAGCGTCGCCGATGGCGGCGATCCGCGGAGGAAGGAGAACGGCAAGCTGCCAGGTTTCGTCGTCACTGCCAGCGGCATTGGCGGCGCGGATGGTGATCGAATGCGGGCTGCCGACCTCGGACACCGGGGTCCAAGTGACCACGCCATTGTCTTGAATGACCATGCCCGCAGGGCCGGAGACCAGCGACCAGGTGACGGGGGCCGTTCCGTCGGTGAGCGTGGGCCGTTTGCTGATATAGGTGCCGCCCTGAACGGCGGAGGCATCGGTCATCTCGGCAATGACGGGGGTACGGACCACGGTCAGGTTGAAACTTTGCTGGGCCGATCCCCATGCGTTGGTGGCGGCGATGGTGACATGATGCGGATTGCCGAACGAGGTCGTACCCGGCCAGGAGACCACGCCGGTAATGGGATTGACCCTCATTCCGGCGGGACCTTCGACCAGAGACCAGGTGATCGGCGTGGTACCTTTGACCAGTTGTGGCTTGAGGCTGGTGTAGGTCTGGCCTTCAATGACCGAGGCGTCGGCAAGGGATGCGATCGCGGGCAGGATTCGGACCGTGATATGCCAGGTGATCTCGTGCGATCCGCCGAGGTTGGCGGCGCGGGCAGTGACGGTGTGCGGACCGGCAATGGCTGGCACCACTGGCCAGGAAACCAGGCCGGACGCGTATATGGTCATTCCCGCCGGGGCCTGGGTGAGAGACCACTGGACGGGCAGGGTTCCCTGCTTGAGGTTCAGTTGTGCCGAATAGGCCGTTGATTCGATAATCGTTGCATCTTCAATCGCGGTGATGATCGGCGCGCGGATGACAGCCAGATGCCAGATCTTACGGTCCTGGCCGTAGTCGTTGGTTGCGATTGTCGTAATCGTGTAAGGGCTACCATTGGCCAAGGGATTGGCCCACGAGACGACGCCGGTTGACGGATTGATCTGCATTCCGGCCGGGGTCCCGGAGAGCGACCAGGTCACCGGGTTTGTGCCTTTGGCAAGCTGCGGGACCGGCGATGTGTATGCGGAACCCTCGGCATTCTGCGGATCGGCGATCGATTGAATCGCCGGCGGGCTCAGGACTGTTAGCGCGAACTGAGCGGTCGTATTGCCGATGGTATTAGCAGCGCGGATGCGAACCGTGTACGGCGCCAAGGACGGCTGGGCCTGTGACCAGGTCACCACACCGGTCGCCGGATCGATCTGCATTCCAGAGGGACCCGTATCCAGCGAGAATGAAATAGGCAGAGTGCCTTCCGTTAGGATCGGAGCGGCGCCGGTAAAGGCGGCAAACTCCATGACGGAGGCATTGTTCATCGCGCCGAGAACCGGTGGGGCGAGGACATCCAGCACCCAAGATTCATCGTCCGAACCGGCGAGATTGGACGCGCGGATGGTGATCGTGTGAGGACCGGGGATCGGGGTGCCGACCCATAACACAATACCGCTGGTAGGTCTGATCGACATGCCGGTCGGCCCGGACACCAGTGTCCAGGTCACGGGCAAAGTGCCGTCGGCAAGCGAGGGTGTCGGCCCGAAGTAAACACGACCTTTTGTCACTGAAGCGTCCGGAATCTCGGCGATCACCGGCGCGCGGACCACATGCAGCGTCCAGGTAACCGGATCGTTGCCCCAGGTGTTGACCGCGCGGATCGTGATGCGATGGGGCGTTCCCACAGAGGTGGTGTTGGTCCAGGAAATAACACCGGTCTGGGGGTTTATGGTCATTCCAGAGGGAGATTCAGTAAGTTGATAAGTGACCGGCTGCGTGCCCTTGGTCAGGACGGGAATCGGGCCCGTGTAGGGTTGATCCTCGACGATTTCCTGATTGGCGATGGATGCCAGTTTCGGCGTGACATGGACGGTGACCTGCCAACTTTCGGTATCGGAACCGGCGGCATTGGTCGCCTGGAGCGTTACCGTTTGCGGGCCTTCGAGGGCGGGAATACTTAACCAGCTTACACGGCCGGTCGATGGGTCGACGGTCATGCCGGCCGGGTGGACGGGCAGGGACCATGCGACCGGCAAAGTACCTTGCAGCAAGACGGGCAAAGGAGCGGTGTACGAAGAGCCGTCCAAGACTTCGGAATCGGCGATCTCGGCGATCACCGGCGGCCGAATAATGCTGAGGCTGAAGCTCTTACTGTCGATGCCCCAGGTGTTTTCCGCGACGACGATCACCAGGAACGGACTGCCGTCGGCAACGGGACTGGTCCAGGAGATGATTCCGGTTGCCGAGGAGATGGTCATGCCGGCGGGAGCGGTAGCCAGCGACCAGTGGATCGGGGATGTGCCTTTGACCAGGGCTGGCGTGGTACGGGAGTATGGCTGGCCCTCGTTGGACGACTGATCGGACATCGGCTGCATCAGCGGGGCACTGAGGACCGAGAGCAACCACGATTCCTCATCGGATCCGGCGGCATTGGTCGCGCGGACAATGATTTCGTAGGCGGTGAACGAAGGAACGGGCGTCGGCCACCGGACCTGTCCGGTGGATTCATCGAGGGTCATACCGGCCGGACCGCGAACGATCGTCCAGGAAATCGGAGCGGTGCCCTTGATGAGCGTGGGGACCGGGCCAAGATAAGTCTGGGTTTCGAGGACAGTGCCATCGGGGATATCCTGGATCTGCGGGATGGCCCGGACTTGAAGCGTAAAGCTATCGTCGTCCGTGCCGACAGCGTTGGTCGCGCGGAGGGTCACTTCGTGCGTTCCCACAGTCGGTACCGGCCAGGAGAGGGCGCCGGTTTTGGTATCGATGGTCATACCGGCCGGAGCGGAAACCAGCGACCAGGTGATCGGCTGGGCATTGGGATTGACGGACGGGGCCAAGGTCCAAGGCTTGTCTTCGGGAATCGTCTGGTTGGGGATGTCCGTAATCTGCGGCGGGACGATGATGTTGACGACGATGGAGGCGTGGGTGGTTTGGCCGGAGCCGTATCCCAACTGCAGATTGATGATATGCTGGCCGGGTGAGAGCGTGGAAGTGTCGAGGTTCGACGAGGTCCCCAGCACGCCGTCGAGATTACTGGACCAGGTAAAGTAGTACGGCGGTTGAGCGTAGCCGACGATCTCGGAGGTAAAGCTGATCGGGCTGCCCTGCGCGAAGTACGAATACGATTGCGGCGTCAGGATGCGGACGGCGAATTCGGTGGTCAACAGAACGGTCAGGCCGTCATAGTCAACGCCGTTGTAGATTTGGCCTGTAGCGGAAACGAGACGGTCGCGGAGGGCAATGCCGCTATACGCTTGTGAATACTGACTGGGCCAGATTTGTTCGGCAAGGAGCGCACCGTCAATGCCGCTGATCTTGGCCAGTCGTCGGTGGCCGATCGTTCCGTCGGACATACTGCCGACGACGAGGAAATCGTGTCCGTCGATGGTGATGGTGTCGGTGCAGCTTTCGCTACGGCCGGGAGCGCTCTCGTAGGTCCGGGTCCAGAGCCGCTGGCCGACGCCGCCGACGCCATCGCGGGCGTACTTGATCATCAGCCAGTCGTAGTTGGCCATGGTGGAGTTATCCGACCCCTTGTTCATGTAGCCGACCACCAAGGCATTGTCCTGATCATCAAAGGTCACCCCACGGGCATAATCGGCCAAATTGGATGGGCCGTTGTAGGTGTCCTGCCAGATCAGGGTACCGCTGGCGCCGTTGTACTTTCGGACATGCCAGTCCAGGTTCTTGGTGAGGGAGCCGTCATAGCCGGATACGCCTCGGTACCCAACAACGACGACATTGCCCTGCGAATCGACGCCGAGCCCCAGTGCCTGATCCGGAAGGTAATAATAGTTGACAAAATTGGCATAGACCGGTCCCCAGAGAATATTACCGCCGGGTCCGTACTTGAAAGTCACCCACTGATGTTCGGCGCCGCCCCAGGCACTAAAAGAGCTTCCGGTAACGAAGATATTGTCATTGCCATCGACGGCTACGCCATAGGCGGCCTGCCAGGCGCTGTTGCCGCTTTCCGTCCAGATTTTTTCCCAGAGCAGCGTCTGGCCGTCGGGAGTATATTTCTGGACCCAAAATGCCGTGTGATAGGAACCCGCTGTGTAGTTGAATATGCCGGATTTGGAGCCGACGACAATGACATTGTCGTGGCTATCGACGGCGACATCCTGGAAGGAGTCGTTGAATTCCTCTTTGCCGGAACCGGGCGGGGAATTGATCGCTTTGGACCAGAGGATCACCCCGACGGGATTGTATTTGACAAGAAGGGCGTTGAGCTTCTCGCCAGAGGGGCCGTTGGTGTACCCGCACATGATCACATTCTGCCGGCTGTCGATGGCGACATGTGAGCCATTGTCATTGGCCGGGGCGGCACCATTGCCGGCGTAAATCATGCTCCAGATCTCCGAGGTGACCGAGGGACTTTGAATCACCGTCAGGAGCCAGGATTCGTCATCCGAACCGAGAGAATTTTCCGCGCGAAGGGTAATCGTATAGGGGCTGCCAGCGACAGTGGGGATCGGCCAGGTAACGATGCCGGTTGTCGAGTCGATCGTCATGCCGGTGGGACCCTTAACCAGAGAAAATGTAACTGGAATGCCCGGATTGACCAGTTGCGGGGTGGGACCGGTGTAGGGAGTGCCTGTGGTCGTGGTGTGGTCGGGAATATCCTGCAGAACCGGAAGGCCGGAAGGATCGTCTCCATCGGGCGGTGGGGTCTGAGTGTAGGTGCCCGTTACGCTCAGAGGCGTCCATTGTGTCGGGTCCAGAGAAACATCCTGCCGGGCCGCCAGCAACTGCACGGAGAATACCACAACACCCCACATCATCAGTGAGTGTCTCACGGTCACCCTCCTTCCTGCCTGAGGTCAGGCATGGAATGTGACAAGCTATATCCGACGAGGTGCACACACAATGTAATCTTGATTATACAAACAAATAGGGGAAAATTCAAGAGGTAAGCGGGCTGCGACCACCAATGAATTGCAAGTCCTTGTGATATAATGGTTTATGGTAATCAGGGCTTTCGGGGTCTCCCGAGCCTCTGGGCCGACAGTTCCTGGCCGAAACGACCTCCCTGTTCTCATCCGATATGATTCTCGGGTGGTACCGTTAATTGGTCGGCAATAAGTACGATGGCTCAGCGAATCGCAAAGGAGGCCGGCCCAAATTCAGAAAAGAAATCAGTGACCTTGTCTTTCGCTTCCCCCCTGGAAAATTATCTATCAGCAACGGCTTAAGATGACCCTGGAGCTTGCCCGACTCCCACCCCTGATGTGAGACTGGCTCGGTCCCGACTACCTAACCAAAGATGAATTCGTCCTATGGGGGGACAATGTACCATGGCTTCCCTCATTAGGCTCAGTTTGACATTGACATNNTTTGTATCGGAGGAACGGAACATGAAAATGAACAGGTTGCTGGGTGTTTTGTTTGTGGCATCATGTATTCCGTTGGTTTCCCTTCAGGCCGGGTTGCTGGTCAATGGCGATTTCAACTCCGGCGATTTTTCCGGATGGTGGATCTGGGCCGCCGATCCCGACAATCAAAGCGGCGCGATCGAGCCGGGATCCGGATATTCCTACGACGGATTTCCAAATGCCAAACTGTGGTCGGCGTCGAGCACCTGGCAAATGACCGTCGGCCAGGAATTCAACATCGCGGAAAACACGCCCTACTCACTGAGTTTTGTGTACAGCGCTCGCTGGACCCCTAACTGGGGATCGGCCGGCATTTCCATCGATTATTACAACTCCGGCATGAGCTGGCTCGGATACGAGTGGATTTCCCTGTACAACCAGCAAGCGGCCCCCAACGCCGACGGACAGTGGCTGACTTACTCGGGAAATTTCAAGACTCCGGCAGGAACCGCCAACGCTTCGCTGAAGATCAAGGCCGCCGACTGGACGACTGTTTATTTCGACAATGTCGACATATCCGTCGTCCCCGAACCGGCATCCCTTCTGCTGCTGGGACTGGGCGGACTGGCCCTGCGGCGCCGATCGGCCTGACGATCAAATTCTCGTTCCGTTCGGGTTCTGTTGCCGGAACGGAAATGAATTAAGATAATCTGGCAATCAAATAATGAGATTTGACCGTGAAGCGGATCGTCCTCTTTTCGATTTGCGCGGTGGCCTGTCTTTCCGTCCCGGTTTCGGCGCTGCAATTGCTCACCAACGGTTTGGCGGGTTGGTATATTTACATCCAGAATCCCAACAATAGCTGGGTGAATTTGATCCCATCCGGTGCTGCCACAGGTGATCCAGTGCCGGCTCGTAGCCGGATGCGTCCATGAACCGCACGATATCGGCCATGGCCGAATACATGTACCCGGCCCGCACGCCATGACCGACGGCCTCAAACTGATCAACAACCGGCT
>PMBP01000389.1 GCA_003152975.1 Phycisphaerales bacterium
ACCAGGTGGCCGGTCTCGGCGGCCGTCAGGGCGGTGGCCGTGGTGTCCAGGTCGCGCATTTCGCCGACGCAGATGACATCGGGATTTTGGCGAAGGACATGGATCAGGGCGCTGTCAAACGACCGGATATCGGTGTAGAGTTCCTGCTGAACGATGACAGCTTTCTTGCGAGGGTGGATGTATTCGACGGGGTCTTCGATGGTGTTGATCTTGCAGCGGCGCTCGCTGTTGATGACATCGACCAAGTAGTTGAGGGTCGTGGTCTTGCCGCTGCCAGTCGGGCCGGTCACCAGGATCAGGCCGCTGGATAGACGCGTGAGGTCGTCGAGTTCCTGGGGCAACCGCAGGGTGTCGCGATCGGGGATCCGGTCGGTTACCGGCCTGAGGGCCATCTCGGGGTTGTTGACATGGTACAGGATCGAGACGCGAAACCGCCCGAAGGTCTCGTCGAAGACGCTGCAGCACAGTTGCCAGTCCCGCTCGAAGACCTTCTGCTGTTCGTCGTTAAGCATACCGTAGCACAGCCGTTTGGTGTCCTCGCGCTCCAGCGGTGCCGCATCGGCCAAGATAATCTCTCCGTTGATCCGAAACAGTGGTGGCAATCCGGCCACGATGTGGATGTCCGAAGCATTGGCACGACGGGCCAGCGAGAGAATTCGAAGCATCTCAGGAGATATTTTCATGGATCAGCTTCCCAGTATCCGGTGAAAAAGTCGTCCGAGCCGCCCCCGTTGGGCGTAGCTCAGGGCCTTGTCCACACGATCCCATTTCGGGCGGAGGTGTTGGCATTGTTCCAAGGCGGCGATGGCTTCCTTTTGGAAACCCAGGGCGGCCTGGCAACCGCCGTATTCGAACCAGGCCAATGCGGATTTTGGGAAGTCCCCGATGGCCAGACGCAGGTGCTCGAGGGCCGCCGAATATTTACGATGCCGGGACAAAAGCCGTCCANNGTGCACCCGCCGACGACAGGGCCTTGCTGATACAGCTTTCAGCGATGCGGGGTTTACTCCGCAGCATAACCTCCGCTCGGGCCAGCCACGCCAGCGGGGTGGTGTTCTCCCGGGCGACGGCATTGTCGGAGTATTCCAGTGCCTTACCCGGCCGGGCGTCGCGAAAACAGGCCAATGCCTTGGCCGCCAACAGATCCGGGTGCTCTGGAAACAGTTCCAGCANNCCCAGCGCCCGATCGGCCCAGACTAGCGTCTCCGGGTACTCCTCAAGTTCCAGCAGCATCCGTAACTGTCCGATCCAGCCGGCAAAGGCAGCGGAGTTTTTCTCCAGCGCCCGCGAGAAATCCCGCAGGGCCTGCTCGAATTCCCCGGCCAGATACCGCTGGCGGGCCTGATCGAGAAAATACCCGGCATCCCGGATCGGCTGGCCTGTGGGTTTGCCGCCGGATTTGTCAGCGTCGCCAAATTCCAAACTGGAAAATCGATTCATTCCGGATCCCTGATCCATCCCCGCTTGAGAACGGGTGACCATCGCAGGATGGCCTTGCCCTCGATCTGATTGAAAGATATCGTACTGACACGAATGATATCTTGGTCGGTAAATCGTATGCCGCGGTATTCGGCGGCGACAAAATACGACCCGGTGGGGATTGTAACAGAAAACGATCGCTTGTTCAACCACCCCGGCACCGGATAGATTTCCGGATCCAGGGTCTGTCCGTTGATCCGGAACTGATTGTCCTTCAACTCAACCCGTTCTCCCGGTAATCCGATGATCTCCACCATCTGTAGTACCGGCCTGTTACCAATCAGGTGGTGGTTACGCCCGCCGGCAACTCCTCGCAGGTTGACTGCGGCCAAGGAACCCCGCTGCAAATTATTGGGCAAGGCCACACTGTGCCGGGCCAGCAGAAAATCGCCGACATCAACCTGATGAAAAGGGACTGTTACTCCCGAATACCCGCTGACGATATTCATTCTATCAAGAGCCATTCGCCAAACGACCCCATACAACATATATAGGACTATCGAAACCGCAATAATCCCCGTGAACCTGGGTGCAAGATTCTCATGTTCTTGGAAAAAGCCGGCATTGCAGGCGATCCAGGCATGGGCACCCAGTGCCAATCCCAGAAACAGCATCCCTCCGAATCCACCGAAGAAGCACACTGCCAGCAACAACATTACCGCCCAGATCGCGATCCAGCGGCGGACCGAACCGAACCGCTTCTGGATCAGGTGGGCCAACCCCGGAATGACCGATAGCAGAATCCCCAGATAGCTTTCCCCCGTCCAATTCCGAAACCACTCCGGCAGTCTTGGCAGTCGCCAAGTCTCCGGAATCAGATGCCACCCTCGTCCCCGGCGCAACAGGTTGCGAAAAAGCCGCTTCCAGCCGGCCATGCGGGGCGGTTGGATTTCGACGGGATCGGGGCCCGCCTGCAGTGCGGACCCACACTGGAAGCACCGATCCAGCCCGGGCATGTTTTCAAACTGGCAGCGCGGACACCTCATGGGTCACTCGTTGGTTTTGAGTTCCTGCTGAAGGTTGATCCGGGTCTTGGTCTCCGGCTCGTAGTATTCGCTGGTCAATTGCCGGCTGTGGACTTTGCCGATGGCCGCCGTCAGCCACTTTGCATATTCCAAGCACCCTTTACCCTTGATGCCCTTGACATGGATCTTGACTTCGCCGGTCGGGAGGATCTGGATTTCGATTTCGTGTTGGGCCATGGCTCAATCCACCCACCTGCGGACCTGGATGCGAACGGTCCCGTCCTCCAGGACCTCCTCGTTGACCACCTGAAACTGCTTGCTCTTCAGTTCGGTCATGGTCCGGTGATAAGCATAGGACTGAATCAGCTTTTGCGTAAACTCATCGGCCATCTGCTTCAGCTCCGTCTTGGACTTGCCGGTGCCCGTGGCGCAAACTTTACAGCGTCCGCGGGAATCCCGCGTGATCCGCAACTCAACATCGCCCTTGCTTAGGACGATCTGGCGATCGGTGGACAGGGTACCGGTAACCTGGCTGTCCTCCAGCTCGACCTCCACGCTTTGCGGCGCTTCGACCTGCTCGGCCAGGTCTTCCTGAATACTGTCCTTGATGGCCAGGCCCATCCCCACCGCCGCCGCGGTCGCGGCCGCCGTCAGGATCGGCCAAGAGGCCATAACCACGGGTGCCAGAATGATGACCGTACTCATAGTACCTCCGAATCGTATGTTGGATGGCCTCAGATCTCGATTTGTCGTTTGCCGGAACCGGCCTCGCCTTCGGCCAGCGGACGGGCGGCAGGCCGGGCGCGACCCTGCGCCCAATCCCGCAGTTCGTCCATGCTCTCGCTCATGGTCTTGGACAGAGGCACCGTCTTCAGGATACTATTGGCTACATCGTCCGTGGACATCGGCCGTTGTTCGTAGAAGACGTCGAACATGGCGCTGACGACCGCCTCCTGGATTTCGGCTCCGCTGAATCCGACGGAGATTTTCACCAGCTTGTCGATGTCGAACTTGGCCGGATCGAGCTTGCGTTTCTTTAGATGGACGCGGAAGATTTCTTTTCGCTCCAGGATATTGGGTAAATCCACGAAAAAGATTTCGTCGAAGCGGCCCTTGCGGAGCAACTCGGGAGGCAGGGAAGACACATCGTTGGCGGTGGCGACGACAAAGACAGGCCGGGTCTTTTCGGCCATCCAGGTCAGGAAGGTCCCGAATACTCGGGCTGAGGTCCCGCCGTCGGTGTTGGCGCCGCTGGAACGGCTACCCCGAAAGGCCTTGTCGATCTCGTCCAGCCACAACACGGCCGGGCAGACGGATTCGGCTACATGGATCGCCCGACGGATATTCTCTTCAGAGGAGCCGACCAGACTGCCGAACACCCGGCCGATGTCGAACCGCAACAGGGGGAGCTGCCAGATGTTGCTGATGGCCTTGGCCATCAAGCTCTTGCCGCATCCCTGAACGCCCAGCATCAGGACTCCCTTGGGGGCTGGCAAGCCATATTGCCGCGCCTTGTCCGAAAAGGCCAGGGCCCGCCGCAACAGCCAGGATTTCAGTTCATCCAGTCCCCCCACCGAATCCAGGTTGTCCTCCGCATCATAGTATTCCAGCAGGCCGCTCTTGCGGATGA